>JAUVAN010000025.1 GCA_030591725.1 Deltaproteobacteria bacterium | reverse complement strand
GGCATCGTTCTCGTCCAGGCCGTCCAGCTCGTGCAACCCAACGTCGAAGCTGCATCCCTTGCGGCTGAACATCGAGGCCGCGCCGCCGAACCTGTCGTGGCGCTCCAGCACCAGGACCTTTTTCCCGTCAAGAGCGGCCAGGGCCCCCGCCGTGAGCCCTCCGAGGCCCGATCCGATGGAGATGGCGTCGTAGTGGTTTTCCATGGGCTACTATTTAACTTCGGCGCCGAAGTGTTTTGCGGTGAGGTCCTCGCCGGTGGCGTCCTTGACGAATTGGGGCCAACTGGTGCTCATGCCCGGCTTGAAGATCTTTTCCTTCAGGAATTCGCCAAAGTCCTTTCGTCCGTTGAAGCTCAGCTCGCTTGCGGGGCCGGTGTGCCCCGACATCCCCGCGAGGGTGTGCCGAAGCTGCGCCGCCATGAGCTCGCCGAGCATGTAGTTGTGGTAGTAGACCGGCGCGATGGTGAAGTGGGGCTTGGCCGCCCAGTCCGGCGCGTCCCGTTCGGGCGGGGGCGTCAGCAGTTGAAAGCGCTCGACGTTTTGCCACCAGAGCCCGTTGAGGTTCTGATCCGGATTTTCGTACATCGACTTCTCGAAGTTGAGCATCACCATGGTCCAGCGCGCGAAGATGAGTTGCTCGCGCCTGCGCTGCTCCAGGATGGGGCCCTTTACCTTTTCTACGCGCTTCTCGTCCGCGCCGGCGTAGGCGACCATCCATGTGGGGTTCTTTCCGAGCGCGCCGAAGAGCATGGCAATCGCCTCGGTGGTGAAGATGTGGTTTGCCTCGCGCAGATTGTACGGGAGGTTGCGGTCGATGCCCGTGTAGTAGACGGCGTGGCCTTCCTCGTGCAGGGCAGTGTCCATCCACTCGGCAGTGGGTTTGATGTTCAACAACGTGCGCACGTCCGCTCCGCGATCGATGGTGATGCAGAACGCGTGCTGGTCCTTGCCCTCGCGTTCGTAGAGGTCCGAGTTCTTGATGACGTCGTCGCAGGGCAGGCCGATGTCCTTGTAGAACTTCGCTGCCAGCTCGATGATCTCTTCTTTCTTGCGATCCTTGTAGAATTCGTCGAGGTCCACGGCCACAGCCGGGGGAGCCGCCTGGAAGAAGGGGTTGTCGTAGTGCCACGGCATCATCTGCTCCGGGGGGATCCCGAAGCGCGCGGCCTGCTCGCCGTCGAGCTTTTCCTTCATCTCGCGGAAGGGAGCGTCGGTCAGCTTTTCGAGTTCATCGAAGATCTTTACAATCTGGGCGGGGTCGTGCTCCTGGAGTCTTATCTGCATGTCCCAGAAGTTCTTGTATCCCAGGTGGACAGCGGCCTTGTTTCTCAGCTTTGCAAGCGCGACGAGCTTGGGGCCGACCTCGCCCCCGACCTGCTTGAGGCTTTCCCATACGGCCTTGCGCTGCTCGGTGTCGGTCTCCTTTGCCAGCTTTTCGAGCAAGTCGTTATTGGAGAACTTCACGCCGCCCAGCTGCCCGCGGAAGGTGTTGAAGGCGAGCTCGATCTCCTTGGACGCGGTGACCATTTGCTCAAGAAGCTCCGTCGGTAGCTGGTTGCCCTTGAAGGCCAGCTTCGCCACCTGGAGGGCTCGCACGTCGATCGGATCCAGCCTCTCTTTCGCGACGAGCAGTTCCAGGATCTTGGCGTATCTATCCGGGTTGCTGTGAAGTTTCTTGAGGGCCAGCTCGGCCTTGCCCGACGCGTCGAAGTCTTCTTTCTTGCCCGACGTGGCGGCGGTCCAGAAAGCCAGGTTGTACGTCTTCTCGAGGCCGGCGAATTCTTCGAGATAGGGGTCAAGGAACGCTTTTGCTTCGAGCTTCATGTCCTTTTCCTCCACGGCGACCCGCTCCACGGGGGCCGTATCTTCGATTGCCTTGTCTTCCGTTGCGTTTTGTTCGCCGCATCCCGGCAGGACCGTGAGGGCCGCCGCGATGAGCAGGATCGCTTTTTTCATTTGATTTCTCCTTCTTTTCTAAGAAAGGGCTCGAACAATGTCTTCATTGTTGAGCAGTTCCTCTAGCTGGGTGGCCAATGCCTTGGGAACGACCTTCTTGGCGTAACCCGCCGGGTTCATGACGCTCCCCTTCAGGTTGTCCTTGCCGTCCTCGGCGCCGGTGGAATTGTTTTGCGCGAGTACGTTGCCTTCTGAGTCCATGACCATGGCGATCATCAGGTAGTGCATGCCCACGTTGGTCATGGTGTCGGCCTGCCACTTGTGAATATTGATGAGGAGTTGCTTCTCGGCTCCGGAGGCTGCGAGCTTGCTCCGTACCGTTTCATCGTCGGTGTTTACCTCGAGAATGACCGGGGTCGTTTTGAAACCCTTGGCGGCAAGACCTTTGGAAATGACGTTGGTGAAGACGTCCGCCAGGGGAACGTAGCCCTTGACGTTCACGTCGAACGGGTTGCCGAAGCCGCCGCGCAGCGTGCCGGCGAAGGACGGTTTCTTGGCGCCCGTCTTGATCCAGTCGCGCTTGTCGAGGGCCGCGACGGCGATCGTTCCGGCGCCGGAAGCCAGCAACGATATTGTGACCGCCGACAGCGCGAAAGACTGACCCACCGCCATGCAACCGCCGCAAAGCAAGGCCAGCGGAACAAAAACGAACAGTGATCGAATCAATGTACGTGACATGATAAATCCTTTCTTTGGGGACTGTTTCCTAGCATTCGCAGAGATTTCCGGCAAATCGCTTTGTTTTGTCCGCCTCCGCCGAGCCTATGGCGAGATCTTGGACCTTGGATGACTTGACCATGTATCGGGGTGGGGGGTATGAACGGCAACCAGGGAACATTTGGCCTTGTCCAGTGTCAATTTTAATAGAGAAGGGAAGTCGACAGATGAGTGATCTTGAACATACGGAGAATGCCTCGGAGGAAGAGCCTCAGGACGGTCTGACTTCCTTCGAAGACTTCAATCTTCACCCGGAGGTTCTGAAGGCCATCGAGAAGATGGGCTTCAAGGAGCCGACGCCGGTCCAGTCTTACACCTTCAGGGATGTGGCCGACAGGCGGAGCGTGATCATCATGGCCCAGACGGGCACCGGAAAGACCGCAGCCTTCGGCATTCCTTTTGCGCAGTTCCTGGATCGTGACAAGGGGGTTCAGGCGCTGGTTCTGGCGCCCACGCGGGAGCTGGCCCTGCAGGTGGCGAGGGAGATCGACAATATCGGCAAGGGGCGCGGCATCAAGTGTGCTGCGGTCTACGGAGGGGCATCGTTCACAAAGCAAGTGGACGAGGTCGGCGCCGGCGCACAAATAATAGTGGGAACGCCGGGCCGCGTTCTCGACCACATGCGGCGCAAGACCATCCGGTTCGACAAGATCTCCACGGTCGTTCTCGATGAAGCTGACGAGATGCTCTCAATGGGTTTCGAGAAGGAGCTGTTCGAGATAATGAGCGGGCTGCCCGGGAAGAAGCAGACCCTCCTCTTCTCCGCGACGATCCCCGAGGACATCAAGAGACTATCCGCGCGGTATATGGATAACGCCATCACCATCTCGGTCTCCGGGGACGCTATTGCAGCCAAGGAAATCAGCCACTACGTCTACCTGGCCACGGGAGACGATCGCAGGAAGGATCTGCTGCGGTTGCTCAAGCTCGAGCGCCCCACCTCCGCGATCATTTTTTGCAACACCAAGGACGAGACACAGGCGGTGTCCAAGTACATACGGAAAGCGGGCTTCAACGCGAACTGGATCAATTCGGACCTGTCGCAAGCGGAGCGTGAAAAGGTGATGGCCGATACCCGTAAGGGGAAGGTGAAGTTCCTGGTCGCCACCGATGTGGCCGCCCGCGGGATCGATATCTCTCACCTCAGCCACGTGATCAATTTCTCGTTTCCAGAAGCCCTCGAAATCTACATTCATCGAACAGGACGCACCGGTCGCCAGGGGAGGCACGGAGCCGCAGTCTCGCTCATAGCCCCCCAGGATATCGGAAACCTCTACTTCCTGCGGCTCACCTACAAAATATTTCCGGTGGAGAAATCGTTTCCGGCCGGCGAGGATGAGACCAGGGACCTGGAGATCGACCGGATGGAGACATTGAGAAAGAGCTTCAGGAAGGTTTCCGACGGATCCTTCACGGGGCTCGCGAGACGCCTGATGCAGGATCTTAACGCGGAGAGGCTAATGGCGGGGTTGCTCGAGCAGTACTTCGTCGGGGTCGGGGCCGATAAGAGCAAGTCTCCCGTGGAGATTGCGGAGCCGAAACCCAAGCCGGAGCCGAAGCCGGAACCGGAGCCGGAACCGGAGCCGGAACCGGAACCGGAGCCGGAACCGGAGCCCAAGCCGGAGAAGAAGGATGGCGAGGATCAGACCTACAATGAGATATTGATCGACTCGGGCCGCAAGGACGGGCTGCGCATCTCCACGTTGATGAAGGATATTGTCGAGATCACGGGATTGAACCGCGCCACAGTGGGGAGAGTGCGAATGCTTTCGCGATCCACGTTCGTGGCTGTGCCGAAGGAGAACTTCAAGAAGGTGTACTCGGCCCTCGGCAAGATCAGACTCGATGGCCGCAAGCTGAAATTCAAACCGGCAGAGGAGTCATGAATCGGATAAAGAATCTCTTTGCATCACCTCTGTTCCTGATAGTGGGGATTCTCATCACCGGCGGCGGAGCCCTTGCCGCCATTTTTCCCGCCGCCGATTACGTTACCAACAGGTCCTCATCGACAACGGATAATTTCTACCTGGGCGGCGCGCTGATGGCTCTGCTGGCGATATCGGCGACGTTCGAAGCGTTCCTGGTCATCAGGCTTGTATGGGGAGCGCAGGCGATCAGGGGAATCGACAAGGCAAAGGCCGACAAGAGAGATGACGACGACGACCTTCTGGAAGTTCGTTCCATGAGGGTGACCGGCATGAAGAAAGCTCTGGTCTTCGGTGTCTTGCTGGCAGTCAACATCATTGGTTTCGATCAGATTGGAAATGGAATTTTAATAACGGCGACCCGCAGAATTCACGTCCTCACCCAGCTCCGATCCGATGATCCCCAGGACCGGGCCAATGCGGTGACGGACGCCATACAGCTGGTAGGAGACAAGGAAGTTGCCGCCGCCCTGGGGAGGGTTCTGGAGACTCCCGGAGAGGCTCGTGAGTGGGCCGCGTATGCCGCAGGAGTTCGTTACGATCTTTCCCTGAGAGATCAGCTGGCAAAGTTGACGCGTACCGGCACCGGGCGCGAGCGGGCCGCCGGAGCGGTTGCCCTTGCGAGACTCAAGGATCCGGAATTGCTACGGCTTGCCATTGATGCTTTTCCCGAGGCGGGCGAGTTCAAGGTCGATATCCTCATCGCAATGGGCATGAAGGGGAAGCTGGGCGGCCTGCGGAGCGAGCTGGATCTGGAGGAGGCGGGACGGTTTCTCTCCGGGATTCTGAAGGAGGGGAAGCTCGACAAGGTGCAGACTCGCCTGGCCGTGTGGGTGCTCGGACAACTGGAGAGTCCGCAGGGGTTGAAATACCTCAAGGGGTTGCTGAATCCGGAGACCGACACAACAACACTTTGTGTCACGCTCGAATCCCTCGGGAAGATCGGCGAGGCGGCTTCATGCGACGATATGATGGCTCTTTTCCCCAAGCTCGATCATCAGGAGCGATGTCCGGAGCTGGTCGCGGCTGACTTCACCGGGCATGAGGTACTCCTTTGCGGAGGGCTCAACCTGTTGCAGCGCGTTCTGCGGGAGGTCGCTCGCATCGGAGACGATCAGCAGAAGATCACCCTGGAGCGAATCTCCGCGAACGAGTCGTACCCGGAGGACGTTCGCAAGATGGCCGCAGAGATAGCGTTCCAGATGCGCTACAAACCGGTGCAGCGTTCCGTGCAACAACAATAGAGAAATAGGTCAGGCATTCAAGACCGATATGTCGTAGCGAAGAACCTTTTCGTCGCCGGTGACGAGAACCAGATTTTCAACAATGGCCTGCGCGACGAGCAAGCGGTCGAATGGGTCTCGGTGTAACTCCGGGAGATCGGCAACCTTGCGCGAATGCTCCCAGGTGATCGGCAATCTCTGGAAGGGTTCGTCGGCAATTGCGTCGTACCATTCATCGGGGATTGCGAGTTTGCCCAGGCCTTTTTTGATGACGATTTCCCAGATGGTGACCGCGCTGACCAGGACGATGTTCTCCGGATCGGAGATCGCCTTCCCGGTATCGGGTGACAGTCGCGAATCGTCGGCAAGCCACCAGAGCAGGACGTGAGTGTCGAGGAGCAGGTTCACGGGACGAGCATCCCCATCGCCTCCGCAATGTCCGGCGGCAGGTCGTCGAAGTCCGGAGCGATGCGGATCTTGCCGCGAAGGCGACCGGGGTTTCGGGGACGACGGTCGGGATTGTAGGGTCGCAGCACGGCGACAGGTTTTCCGGCCCTGTTGATAATTACTTCTTCTCCCCGTATGACGCGTTCGATGAGCGCCGAGAGCTGTGTTTTTGCCTCTGTAACTGTGTTGACAATCACCAGTAACTCCCTTCAGTTAGCCGGCAAAATACAATCTGGTCTGGTCGGACCAGGTTCTCTTGCAAATATAGGGCGATCAACTCAAGATGTCAAGAGTTTAGGAGAGAATGGCACATGATGAAGGGGGTCACTGCGGCCTCGTAACCCATCCCCTGGCCCCTTCCCGATACGGGAAGGGGAACAGCTACATTCTTCTCCCCCTTTCCTCGCAGGAAAGGGGGCCGGGGGGTTAGGTTTTCACTCGGGGATATACGATCAATCCGGCAATGGTATTTTGTAGACGTCGAGGCCGCGGCCGACTTCGGTGTTCTTGAAAACGGCCCTGGCCTCGTCTCTCAAGATCGATTCGTCCGCAGTGGTATAACGCGGGCTGATGTGAACGAGCACCAGTTTCTTCACTCCGGAATCCGAAGCGGCGCGCGCCGCCTGTGCGGCCGTCATGTGCTTTTTTTCCAGGGCCTCGGTCTTGTGCTGCTCGGTGAACATACCCTCTACGAATGCGATGTCGGCGTTCATGGCAGCTTGATTCAGTCCGTCGCAAGGCTGGGTATCGGTTGCAAACGTTACGATCCTGCCTCGCCGGGACTCTCCCAGAACGTCATCCGGGCGCACGACGCGTCCCCCTGGAGTGGTGATCTCCTCGCCGTTCTGCAACCGGCCGAACAGGGGGCCCGACGGAACCCCGAGATCTGCGGCCTTTTCGAGATCGAACTTCCCGGGGCGCTTCGCCTCCTCGAGGCGGTAACCCAGGCAGAAGGTAGAGTGCCGCAGGCGATGCCATGTGATCTCGTGCCCGTTCCACGACCAGGCAGTATCGTCGCAGCCATCGCTCCATTCGACGAAATTGAGTTCGTAGCTCAGGTGGTAACGCAGGTCGGCGATGGTGTTGCGCACGAAGCGCTCGATCCCCGGCGGGCCGATAATGGTAAGTGGACCGGGATCCTCGCACTGCGCCCTGAACATCATGACGCCGGGAAGTCCCAGCACATGATCAGCGTGGAGGTGCGAGATGGCGACGGCGTCGAGGGACGCTATCCCCAGCCCACCTCTCTTGAGTGAGATCTGGATACCCTCCCCGGCGTCGAACATGAGCATCCGTCCCTCACGGCGCACAAGGACCGAGGTAGTCATTCGAAGAGGCATGGGCATCATGCCCCCGGCTCCCAGGATCACGCATTCCATGTCGAGAGAATACAACCATCGTTTAACTATTTGCGACTATTTGCGATTATTTTGATATTATTAAGCTACACGAAGCAATGGAGGGAGTAATGCCCGCAACAGCGATCAGGCCGTCAACAACATTGAGGGTGAGACGGTTTCTCTCCGAGCAAGGGGTGGATCTGCGCCCCTGGTCGGGTCTCGACGAAACGTATGCGCGTCTCTACACGCTGTTGAACGAGAGGAAAGATGACCCAACCTTCTGGTCACCGCTGTCCGACCTTCTCGGTGACGTTATCAGCGACACAGTAAACGAAGCCAGGTTACCGGCTCCGCAAGCTGAACTCCTTGCCTCGTGGGATATCGAAGACCTGATGCGCGATCTGCGAATGGCCTTGCCCGGAAGCGATCGGCCACCGGCACAGTCGACCGCCAGGCTGTTCATGGGAGGACTCTCAGCTCCGGTCCTCGGGGGCTTCCTCATATTGGGCCTCGCTACTATCGCTTGCGATGAAGTGAGGGATATCGACAACGAAGATGAGGGTTCAGACACCGACGCAGATACAGACGCAGGCAGAGATACCGATACTGATCATGATACTGATGAAGATGCTGATGAAGACATTGACTGGGACGCCGACTGTGACCTCGATTCATCGGTGCTGTGGGGCACGATAAATGATTCCAATCTCGCCAATGTAGAGAAAAAGGAACTTTGCGCCTGTTTCGAATCGCTCAGTACCGACTGGAACACCGGCCTGTCCGATCTGTTTCAAAACGGAACACCGGATGAAGTAGCCAGCGCGCTCGAAGATATGATTTCTTGTTGCTCGCTTTCTCCGGCAATACTCGAAACCCCGTACGAGCAGAGCACCGGAGACGCCCTCATGGCTGAAACCCTCTGTTCCGATGTTCCGATATACAAGGGTGTTTCCTTTCCGGGGAAATGACGACAAATCTCGTTAATGTTATTCCCAGAATCCCCGTTTATTGTTTCTGGGAGATCACGGATGCTTGCAATTTGCGATGCATCCACTGCGAGGCCGACGCCGGCGTGCGTTCCCCTGACGAGTTGACCACAGATGAGGCCTTCTCGCTCATCGACAGTCTGAAAAGGGCCGGCTGCGAGAATGTAATGCTGACCGGTGGTGAGCCGCTCGTCAGAAAGGACTGGCCCCGACTGGCGCGTCGCCTGGCCGATCTCGATCTGAATCCGACAATCATAACAAACGGAATCCTCGTGGATGAGGATATGATCTCCAGGATGATCGACTTCGGTGTGGTTGCGGTCTCGGTGTCACTCGACGGAGATCGCGAGGTGCACGATTCCATTCGAGTTGCGCCGAGACCCACAAAGGTCTCCAGCTACGATCGTGCGATCCATGCCATCGAGATCGCCTGTGCATCCGAACTCAAGACCGCCGTTATCACGCAGATTCACAAGCGGAACATCGATGACCTGCCGCGCATGCACGAACAGATGATCGCGCTGGGTGTGGATGTGTGGCAGGTGCAGATTTGCATGCCGCTCGGACGTCTTCTCAAGTTGAAACACGAATATCTGATAGATCCTTCGGACCTTCCGGAGCTCACACGCACGCTGGCGGGCTTTGTAGAAGACGGAAGAGTGAGTCTGGCGGTTGCAGACAACATCGGGTACTACGACGAGTACGAGCCGATTCTGCGCGGCTCACTCCAGGACAGGCACTCCTTCTGGACCGGTTGCAAGGCAGGGTGTCGCGTCGTCGCCATCTGTGCCGACGGTGAGATAAAGGGTTGCCCATCGCATCCTCGGTCGTTTTCAGTGGGCAACATCAGACAGACGCCGTTCGAGGAAATCTGGAAAGACAGCGGCCGGTTCTCATACAATACGGAATGGCGCGAAGATCTCCTGGAGGGCGAATGTGCAAAGTGTCCGTTCCGTCGCTTGTGCCGGGCGGGTTGCACCTCAATGGCCTTTTCGGTAACCGGCACCATTTATGACAATCCTTTTTGCGTTCAAAGAGTCATCCGGGAAAAGAAACAACGTTGAAGAAACTGAACCGTTACAGACCGAGAAGTTGCGTGTGGGAACTGACGCTGGCCTGCAATGCTCGATGCGTCCACTGTGGGTCATCTGCCGGGGCCGTGCGTGAAGACGAGTTGACCACCGACGAGGCTCTTGCGCTGATCGATGATCTCAGGGATCTCGACTGCGAATCGATCACCTTCTCGGGCGGTGAACCATTGTTGCGGAACGACTGGATCATCCTTGGAAAGGCGGTCCGTGAATCGGGCATGCGCCTGGAGATGATCACGAACGGTCTGGAGGTGGAAAACCAGGTCGAACAGATAGCCGATGCAGGTTTCTTTGCAGTAACCTTCTCGATAGACGGCGATGAGGAAACGCATGATGAGCTCAGAGGGATACAGGGTGGATTGAGCCGCCTGCTGAGCGGATCTCGCGCGCTCAAGGAAAGAGGAGTGCTCATCGGCGCGGCTACGCAAGTCAATCGTCGCAACATCAATCTGCTCGATGATATTCACCGACTCCTGCTCGATAATGACTTCGATGGATGGCAAGTCCAGCTGACCATGCCCTACGGAGAAGCCGCCGACGATGATGGCGCTATCTGCATTTCTCCGGAAGATCTCGTCGGGCTGGAAGAAACCCTCGTGAAGCTCAAGATGAAATCCGATTTCTTTTTGCAGGCGGCCGACAACATTGGTTACATGAGCCGTAACGAACCTCTCCTGCGCGGCGGAATGCGCGGCGAGGAGAAATTTTTCGGGGGATGCCAGGCGGGCATGCAGGTAGTCGGGATCACCAGCGATGGAACTGTGAGAGGTTGCCTCTCCCTTCCCCCTTCCTTCGATGAGGGAAATATTCGCAACAGGTCGTTTCGTGAGATCTGGAACGACGAGCAGGCATTTCGCTACAATCGCGCGTTCAAAGTCGACGACCTGGACGGCACCTGCTTGCGATGCCCGTTCAATAAAATCTGTCGCGCCGGATGCAAAAGCCAGGCAATGGCGGTGACCGGATCTGTTAGCCAAAACCCATACTGCTTGCGTCGCCTGGAAGAGGGATGGGAGTGAATCCATGACCAGCGCGGTAATAATCGTCGCCGACAGTCTCAGGCACGATGCTCTCGGTTGCATGGGAGGAGAAGCTCAAACTCCCACCGTGGACCGGATGGCTTCCGAATCGACCATATTCGAACGAACGGTCTCGGCCGCTCCGTGGACAGTTCCATCGATCGCATCAATGATGACAGGCGTCTATAGTCACCGCCTCGGGCTCGCCAAGTGGGAACAGCCCTGGCCGGGGGAGTACCGTTCACTTTTCGCAAGCGCCGCGCAGGCCGGTTTACGTGTTGCTTCGTTCGTTTTCGACACGGCTCACTTGTTCAGAAGAGTGAGCGAGGCCGGCGTGGCGGGTTCATCACAAGATACCGACTCGCTGATTCGATGGCTCGAGGAGCACCGCAACGAGCCCTTCCTTCTCTTCATTCACTATTGGTGGACGCACATTCCATACGTGGACAAGCCAATGACAATGAGCGCATGGAAACAGACCTCAGATCGCGTACTCGAGGTCTTGCGTTCGGGTGACGCGGCGCGCAAGGGCGTGCAGGCGCTCTATCGAAGAGCAGTGGAACGGTTCAGCGAGGTATGGCTCCCTCGCGTATTCGATGTTCTCGACATGGACTCCACCTGGACAGTGCTGACCTCGGATCATGGAGAATCATGGGGCGAGCGGGGAGAAACATCAAAGCTGGCGGACGTATTCGATCTGCATGGAAACACACTCTACGACGAAGTGTTGAGGGTGCCGTTGATCATCCGTCCTCCGGGAGGCAGCCGATCCGGAAGAATACCCCAACTCGTACGAACCGTGGATCTCGCTCCGACCATGAGTGATCTGATGGGTCTCGACGAGGCATCCCGGAGACCGTCGCTCGATGGTGTGTCCCTGGCGGATTGTATTCAGAAAGGCGCGCACCCGCCCGAACTCGACGCCGTTTCGGTAATGAACCGGGATTTCGTGGATCTGCCGGATTTGCCCGCATCTCCCGATGAATTATGGAATGCCTTTGCCCTGACGACAAGACGCTACAAGTATATCTGGCGTCCGCAAACCGACACACGACAGCTGTTCGACCTCGATGTCGATCCCGGCGAGACTCAAAATATTCCTGCGCAGGAACTTCCGGATCTCGAATCGGGCTGGCGTCGCCTGACCGGTGAACTCGCTCGCGCGAAGGTGGGAGAGGTGATGCCGAAGGATGTTGAAAAAACCAGACAGCGCCTGCGAAATCTCGGATATCTGGAATAGATTCCATTCATTCCGTCCATTGTAGCAATCCATTACCTGGGATAGACTGGCGAGTCGTGGAAGAAGAGCACGGCAAACCCAGTATAGCCACCGGCATCATTCTTGGTGGAAAGTACGCCATCGGACACAAGATCGGCGAGGGTGGAATGGGAACCGTATGGGAGGCGACCCACATCGAGATCGGTCGCAAGGTGGCCATCAAGACCCTGCACAAGATAGAGCGGAACTATAAACCGGCCCTGGACAGATTTCGCCTCGAGGCTCAGATGGCGGGCTCCATCGGCCACGACAATATCTGCGAGGTTACCGACATTGGTACCTCTGAGGACGGATCGCCGTTTCTGGTGATGCCGTTGCTTCAGGGTTGTCCCCTCTCCAATATTTTGATGGGACACAGGCCCAGTGATCCGGCCCGCATATCAAACATCGCCAGGCAGACACTCTCGGCGTTGCAAGCGGCTCACGATCGTGGGATCGTCCACCGGGATCTCAAGCCGGACAATATCTTTTTGACCACTTTCGGTGAGCAGACCGACGTGGTGAAGTTGCTCGACTTCGGCATCTGCAAACTGATGGATCAGGATCCGGTGACCAGTCTCACCCAATCCGGGACCATCCTGGGGACGCCCTTCTACATGCCCCCCGAGCAGGCCAAGGGCTATCGGGATCTGGACCACCGTGTGGACATCTACTCCATGGGCGTCATCATGTACGAGGCCCTCACCGGGATGCGCCCCTTCTGCGGCGATTCGTACAACGAGATAATGTTCAAGATAGTGGAGGCGTCGGTCCCCCGGATCTCCACCTTCAGCAAGAAGGTATCAGCAGAACTGGAGAGCGTCGTCCTCAAGGCGATGGCGCGAAACCGGAACGATCGTTTCGACTCGGCCATGGAGATGCGGCGGGCCCTCGACAAGGCCACCGGGCGCGTCTCGAGCGCATCCATGGAGCTGAGCCCTGAACTGCCGGGGTCCGAGCCGGAGAACGATAAGCCCTTGCTCGAACCGGATGAAATAAACACCATCACGGAGACTGTCGCTTTTGAGACCGCAGATGTCGTCACCTCCCGGCGTTCCGGGCGCGGCGGTCTGATCTACGCGTTTCTCTCGGCGGTGATCCTGTTGCTCGCCGGGGGTGTCGTATACCTGATCTTCGGTAACGAGATCGGGTCCGGACAGACCGGTGCCGGAGATAGCTCGGTGGCTTCGCAACCCCTCCCACGACAGGTCGATCGAAAGATCGACGAGCCGGAGCCCACCGTCAAACAGGACGCCGGCGCCCACATACCGGACGCCTCCACAGATCCGGTAGAGGCGATCCCGAAGGAGGCGGTTCCCACCGAAAAGAAGGCGTCTTCCAAAAAGGGCAAAAAGGGGAAGCGCCCCCCAAAAAAGGTCAAGGGACGCTTTGGAACTTCCATCCTCTCGGAGTATGATGATTGAACCCCGGGAGTAACGCGAACAGATGAAAAAAAGGATAACCGACCGCGTAGTGACGAGGGTTCATCCTCTCATCCTCACCGTCGCCTTGACCATATCGGCAACGACGATCTCCCTCGGGAGCTTCTCGGTGTATGCCGACGAGGCGAAGGAGAAGGCGAAGAGCCTCTTCATGAAAGGCGTGGATCTTTTCTCCGAGGAGAATCTTCCGGAGGCCCTTGCCGCCTTCGAGGAGTCGTACGCGATGAGGCCCAAGAACTCCGTGCTGTTCAACATCGGCATGTGCCACAAAGCCCTGTTCAATTACGTGGAGTCCATTCGCACCTTCCGGAAGTACCTGAAGAAGGGTAAGGGAAAGATCAAGAGCGCCCAGCGCAAGGCGGCGGAGGAAGCCCTGTCCAGGATGGAGAAACTCGTGGGCCATCTGGAGGTCGTGGAGGCGCCGGAGGGGGCGGAGGTCACCGTGGACGGAGTGTCGGTGGGCACCGCACCGCTTCTGGAATCCCTGATACTCGATCCGGGGCTCCACTCGGTCCGCGTCGAGAAGGAGGGCTTCATGACCCTTCAAACCAAGGTGACCATTGCCTCGGACGCGACGATCAAACTCAGGGCGGCGCTGCCTCTCAAGCAGGCGCGTCTCAAGATCAAATGCGAGTTTGGTGACGATGGTGAAGGTGACAAGCAGAAGGACGCCTTCGTGTACACGGACGGCGAGGCTTCGGGCGGATGCCCATACGACGGCGAGGTGCCGGCGGGCAAGCTCGAGATTGTGATCAAGGCGTCGGGGATGGAGGACTTCGTCACTACTGTTGAGATAGAGAGCGGCGCCACCATGTCCATTTCCGCGGTTCTCGAGCCCATCGAGAGTGAGGAACCGGTGTTGGTCGTTGAAGAGAGGAGCCGGGCCCTGTTTATCAGCGGTGTCGTATCCCTTGCCATGGGTGTTGGAGGCGGGGTAGTGGGAGGTTACTTCACTTACAAGGGTTCGGGAGACCATGACGATCTGGTCAATGCCGCAGAATCCGGAAACGCTTCGACCTACAACAACCTCAAGGACGATCTCGGCACCGACAAGGCGCTGATGGCCGTGGGCTACGTGTCTGCGGGGGTGTTCATCGTCACCGGGGTGGTGTTGCTGTTGATGGACGCCAGGCGCAAGGACTCGGAGACAACGTTAAATAGTGCCACAGTTCGGGTCGTGCCGACGCGCGGTGGCCTGTCGCTGACCTTCTGACCATGGGGAGTGCAAGAAAAATGTTCTACCGACGCACGTGTTTGCCGATACTGGTTATTGCCGCCGGGGCCTTGCTCCCGGGCTGCTGGGACATCCCTTCGCTAAAGACCCTGGACGGGGGTGACACGAGCAGCGATGCCGGATCCGACCAGATCACCGGGTGTGTGCGGACCGTTTCGCCCGATGGGGATTCCACCGATGGGGATGGCCTCAAATGGTCAACGGCCTTCATGCACGTCCAGACGGCCGTCGACTCGGCTGCGGAGGCGGTGGAAGGGGGTGAGGAGTCGTGTCAGGTCTGGGTCATGGCCGGCACCTACTACATCTACGGGACCGCACCGGAGAATACCCTGCTCCTGGCGGAGGATGTCAATGTGTACGGGGGGTTCGCGGGCGGGGAGATCGGCCTGGACGAAAGAGACTTCGTGGCGAACGTCACCCGCCTCGACGGAAGTCATGTAGATGGCGGAGAGAACAGGGTCTACCACGTAGTCACCGGCGTCGACGGCGCAATGATCGATGGGTTCACAATCCAACACGGGCACGCCCATGAGGACGACGACCCCATGAACTTCAACAACTACGGAGGCGGGATGCTCAACAGCAACGTCTCCCCCACCGTCTCCAACTGCACATTCACCGACAACCATGGTTTCTTCGGGGGCGCAATAGAGAACATCTCCGACACGGAGCCCCAGAGCAGCCCCAGCATCATCGATTGCATCTTCCAGGACAACAGTGCGAATCGATTCGGCGGCGCCATCGACAACGACCACTCATCCCCCACTATCACCGGCTGCACCTTCCTGGACAACATGGCCGAATGGGGGGGCGGCGCGATCAACAACCTCCAGGGGGCGCCCACGGTCGACTCATGTGTCTTCCAGGGCAACGCCACTGACACCGAGATCGACTCCAACGGAGGTGCGCTCCTCACCTACGGCGCGGAGGCCATCGTCCTGAACTCCTCCTTCACGCAGAACACGGCGTGGTTCGGTGGGGCCGTCAGTAACGAGAGCGCGTCGATTGTCCTCGATGGCTGCCTGTTCCGGGAAAACACCTCGGTCACCAACGGCGGAGCGATGCACAACATCGCCAGCTCGCCCGATATCAGCGGCAGCATTTTTTACCTGAACTCGGCAGGGGATTCCCTCAACGTCGGACAGGGGGGCGCCATATTCAGCGAGGACGCCAGCTCCCCCAACATCGATGAGTGCAACTTCGTCTCCAACACGGCCGGCGACGCGGGCGGGGCCGTGATCTCGTACCAGAGCGGTGTCAATATCATCGGTTCCATCTTCGCCGGAAACCAGGCCGACCGGGGCGGTGGCCTCTCGGTGATGGACGCCATCGGATCCATCTCGGTGGCCGGCAGCTGGTTCTACGGCAACACCGCGACACAGACGGGTGGCGGGATGGACACCATGTCGTGCGATTCCCAGATCTCCGCGTGCATCTTTGCGGACAACACGGCTCTCAACGGCGGGGCCGTCTCCGTGAGGAGCGATGGCGACGTGACCATACAGGCGAGCCTGATTGCCGGAAACCACGCGGTGGGTTCAGGCGCCACGGGCGCTGGAGTGAACGCAGCCGGCGAGGGGCAAACCAGCTTTATCAATTGCACCTTCGCAAGCAACGATGCGGAGACGAGCGGCGGGGCGATAGAGGACACCGGGACGCAGGCGATCTCGGTGATAAACAGTATCTTCTGGGGAGATACGCCGTCCGAGATCATTCCCGCGCCGGCGTCCGATCAGGTGACCTACAGCGTCTACCAGGGGGGGACCACGGGCGTGGGCAACCTCAACCAGGACCCCCAGTTCGAGGGGATCCCGGCCCACATCGGAACCTGGAATTCCGTTTTGTATGATGATGCCGCAGTCATGACCACCATGACCCGTGTCGATGACGACTGGGAGGACGACGCCCTTGTGGGCAAAATCGTTCGGGTGCTGGGCGTCGAGGAGCGCTGGTATCTGATCGCCGGGAACACCGAAGACTCGATCAGCGTCTGGGGTGATGTGACCGATGTCGTCGCGGAGGGGAACTCCTTCTTCGTCGACGATTACCGCCTGTCCCAGGACTCACCATGCACCGACGCGGCAGACGGCTCATCCGCGCCGGAGGGAGATCTGTTGTCTATCCCGAGGGTGGACGACCCGGATACGGCAAACACCGGAGACGGGCCGCCATGGGCCGACATTGGAGCCTACGAGTATTACCCCGACAACATGTTCGGGCCCGGAGAGTATGGCGACTTCGGGTATATCGGCTTGTGGGACGCGGATCTCTCTGTCTGCCCAGACCTCACCGGTACGGGCACCTCAATTTCCCTGCCGTCCAGCGCCTCGCTGGAGGTTACCCTCAGCGGCACCTTCAGCTTCTACGGAGTGGACAGAACCTCCGTCTTTATCAACGAGAACGGGGCCATGACCTTCGGGACGGAGCTGGTCAATCCCGGAGTCAGCGCCGAGCTTCCCTATAACAATATCCCTCTTGTCGCCGTCTACTGGGACGAGCTGGAAATGGACACGTCGGGAGATAACGGCATCTACTACCTGGACGACGGCACCTTCTTTCACGTGCAGTGGAAGATCCCCGATTGGGACGAGACCTCCGCGTACGATATCCGCGCGGCCCTCGATATGGCAACAGGGGTGATACACTTCTGCTACGTGAACACCAATATCGGCGCCGAGGCCAACGGTTCGGACGCCGTGGCGGGGATCCAGGGGGATTCGAACAACGGCCTCACCTACTCCAACTCGGCGCCCAACCTGATCACCGGCAGGCATGTGCGTATAGTGCCTCCGGCAAGCTGAGAACCAAATAGCTGATCCTGTATTCGCTACACTTCGCCTCCAGGAAATCTTTCGACCGACCTCGCACCGCGCCGTGAACGACGCGGCAACGATGCGGCTGCGCCGCAAGACCGTGCGGCCTCACACCCGAATCAGCCCGCAGGGCTTGCCGATGGACATAGAAGCCCGATTCAGATCGGCAGGCATCGTTGCCGCGGTGTTCACGCCGCGGGCGGAGGTGGGCAGAATGTGTAGTGGATGGACGAGGCGCTATCCAGCCTGCATAATTCGCCAGCATCCCAGGTCCGTATCAGGCCGCTGCATTCTTTTTCACAACATTGCGATTACCACGTCGAAACACGTGCTAAACTGATCTCTTTGGTTTTGCTCAGCATGAGCATCAAGGAGCCTGTATTGGGCGATGATCGCGACAAGGCAATCCCGGCCACCGCAGTAGCGGAGGAGCTGGAGATGCTCGACAAGGTGCAAGAGTGCTTGGACAGGTATGGTCGTGTCGTGACCTCATACTCGGATTACGACGCCGAGTTGATTGCGCTGAGAGACGCCATCGGCGAGGCAAAGGCCGAGGACGTTCCCCCATTGGTGGAGCACATGACGCGCCTTGCCGCCCTCGCCGCACAGCGAGGCCGGGGAGAAGAGATCCCGGTGGACAGGGCGAGTCCCTATTTTGGGCATCTGCGGCTGCGCGAGGATACCGAATCCAGGGACGTGTTGCTGGGCAAGCGAACCTTTCTCGTGCCAGACGCCGATATCCGTATCGTGGACTGGCGAAACGCTCCGGTCAGCCGGATGTACTACTGCTACGAGGTGGGTGACGACTACGAGGAGGAGTTCGGAGGCCGGACCAGGCGAGGCCTCATCACGGCACGGCGATCGGTGACCGTTACCGGGGGAACACTCAAGCGGGTCGCCGATCAGGAGGGAGTCTTCGTCAGGCGAAAGGGAGAGTGGATACGGCTCGAGGGCGACGGTCCGCGGCTTGCGGGAGGGCAGGGGGCTGCCGTCAGGGCCGAGACCCTGACGTCGGCCAGAGGGAAGCTCGGCGTGGATGCACAGGGCCTTGCACGCACTGACAAGCACCTTCCGGAGATATCTTCGCTCCTCGACAGGGAGCAATTCGAGCTCATCTCCAGCCCGGCCTCCGGCCTGATCGTGGTGCAGGGAAGCGCCGGTTCGGGCAAGACCACCGTCGGCCTGCACCGGATCGCCTACCTCGCCTTCCAGCGAACCAGACAGTTTCGGCCGCATCGCATGTTGGTGGTGGTGTTCAATCATGGGCTTGCGTCGTATGTCTCCGGGGTTCTTCCCGCCCTGGGAGTCAATGGCGTCAAGGTTGTAACTTTTGAAAACTGGGCGTTCGAGCAGAGGCGCAAGCACATAGTCGGGTTGCCCAGAGCGTACAGTGAGTGGACGCCCTCGGTCGTGACCAGGTTCAAGAAGCACCCGGCGATGCTGCGAATCCTCGATGATATCGTCGATTGCCAGGACGAGGAACTGACCGCCGGGTTGTACGATGCCGTTGCGGGAACTGCGGACGAGAAGCGGATTCGCGAGGCGTGGAAAACCCTGCGCAACATGCCCCTGGATTCCAGGCGCAAGCGGATGCTCAGGTGGCTTGACGGCGAGGTCCGCATCGGACGCGATAGAGGAGATGCTCTGAATTCCCGCACGGGAATGACGGCCGAGCTGGAGTTGAGCAGAATGGCGACCCGGACGCAGGACGTGGTTTCAGACTGGGCCGATCTGCTCACCGACCGCAAGGCGATAGGAAGCGCGCTCGATGCATACGCCCCGGCAGAGTTCACCGATGCAGAGATAGATCGGGTTCACCAGTGGTGTGTGCGGATGTACTCGAGGATCGACGAGGCCTCCGTTTCGGGCAGTGGCGATGACGAGCCGCCTGCGCTCGATCGCGAGGACGACGCGCTGTTGCTCAGGCTCCACCAGCTCAAAAAGGGATGGCTGCGTGGTCGGAACGGGCGCCTGGATTACGATCATCTCATGATAGACGAAGTGCAGGACTTCAGCGCGCTGGAGGCCGGGGTGCTCATGGATACGGTCGGTCGTGATCGTCCGGTGACGCTTGCGGGCGACACGGCACAGCGGATTGTTCGTGAGAGCGGTTTCGAAGATTGGGATGGTTTTCTTGGCGATCTTGGTGTGCGCGGCGCGAGGATCGAGCCGTTGAAGATCGCTTACAGGTCCACCGTGGAGATCATGAAGGTGGCCCGCGAGGTTCTCGGGCCGCTCTGCGGAGAGGAATCCGTGGCCTATCGCCATGGCGCCGAGGTCGAGGTGCACCAGTTTTCGGATCCGGGCCAGGCGGTGGACTTCATCGGCACCGCGTTGCGCGACCTCGCTGCGCGGGAGCCGCTTGCAAACGTGGCGGTAGTTGCCAGACACCAGGCTCAGGCAAAACTCTAT
>JAUVAN010000444.1 GCA_030591725.1 Deltaproteobacteria bacterium | reverse complement strand
TCACGACGCGTATGCCTTCCACGAGTCTCATCAGGGACTGAAGGCGATTGTCCATCCGTGGGATGAGGGGTGATGCAGTGAGCAGTACAAAGAAAGACGGGCGCGTACTCATTTCGCCGTCGCTCATGTGTGCCGACCAGATGAACTTCGGTGCCGAAGTGGACGAACTCGTCGGACTGGGGATCGACTGGTTGCACCTGGACATCATGGACGGCCACTACGTGCCGAACCTGACCTTTGGCACCGATCAGTGCAAGGCCCTCGGTGAGCGCTCGGGTGTGCCGCTGGACATCCACCTGATGGTGGATGATCCCGACCGTTGGGCCCCGGTGTTCGCAGGTTTCGGGAACGCTCCCTATGTCACCATACATCCGGAGACCACCTGGCACCCGGCCCGCACACTGGCTGCCCTGCGGGATGCCGGTGCACACCCCGGCCTCGCCGTTGATCCCGCCTTCTCCCCGGACAGATTTTCAAACCTGCTCGGGCTCGTTGATCTCGTGCTCGTCATGGCCGTGAACCCCGGCTATGCCGGCCAGAAGCTTCTGCCCTGGACCCTTGATTCCGTTCGCCGGGCGCGGGAACTGCGCGACGCCGGTGGTCATGATTTCCTGATCGAGGTTGACGGCAACGTGAGTTGGACGAAGATTCCGCGGATGCTGGAGGCGGGCGCCGACGTCCTTGTCGCCGGCACCTCCAGTCTGTTTGATCCGACGCTGAGTCGAGTGGAGGCAGCGGCTCGGCTCAACGGCCTGATTGGGCCGAGGATACGGCGCGGCTGAACGCGCCGGCGTCTGGTTCAGTTCTCCGTTTGGTGATTGGTGACGAACAACGTGTTGCTCCAGGCCCGCTTTCCTTCCTTGTCCTCGAGTTCAATGTAGACGTGGTCCCAGTCTGCGGGGATTTCGACAGAAGCGTGTGTCAGGAGTTGACCATCGAATGACCCAACGCGCCAACCATTGTGTGCAGGACCAACCAGACGAATGAACCGCACAGGCGTACACTCGATATGGAGGGATGTTTTGTCATACGTCATGGATTTGAGTTCAGGCCCGCAGGAAGAGTAGAAATTGCCGTGCTTGATGGCGGCCAGGATGGCCTCCGTGGAGAGTTCCGCAGCATTCACTACGATCCATCCGCCGTTCCATCCCGGATGCTCCGGTTTCAAATGAGCATCATCAACTGAGAAGCCGAGTGTATCAGGGTTCTTCTCAAGCATCGCGTCCCAATAGACGGCACCATCACCTTTGCCATTCAGCCAGTGACATACATGGTTGTAAACCTCAATTCCATCGAAATCCCAACGATTGGCATCTTCCAATGAGTTTCCGCACCAGTGAGGATGGGCCAGAACCAGAACAGCGCCTTGTTCTCGAGCTTTCTGCATGGCGCTTTCAAGACCATCCTCTTCGATGATCCCATGCGTCTTTCCCAGGCAGACAACATGGAAGTACCCACCCGTATTGTCATGGCCATCGAGTTCGATGCCGTCCAACAGAAGCAAAGAAGCATTCTTGCACGTGGTGTTGACATCTGAAGAAACCCAGTGATCTGTACAGAAGATGAAATCGAACTGTGCCGTCGCATAGAGTTCGGCAATGTCAGGAATCGACATACCGCCATCGGAAGCAACGCTGTGGATATGCGTGTTACCTTTGAACCAATGGCCTGTGGTGTTGTATCGAAACGTCCTGTCAGATGTTGTCATCCTGTCTCCCTTTCTCAGGCTTCCGCTTCCTGTCTGTCCAGTTCGTTGTGAACCAGGGTTATGCAATGGGCGGCGAAAAGCACCTTTGGCCCGAGACTCAAGCCCCGTACGCCAAGCCGTTTCAGAAGGCTGAGGGTCTTTTTCTGCATGGGAATATGGTCGGTGAAGATAAAGGCGCAGTTTCCGACGAATTCCGCAGTACGGATATCCTCGCCTTTCCTGTCCAGTATGTAGACCGGCATCTTTGCGGAGAGCCCTTTGATGAGCGCCTCAAAGCTGATCTTGTGCAGCCAGATTCCTGGTTCAGCCTCCAGCCGCTCGTCCTTTGTGAGGCCGGCCGCGGGCTTGAGAATCCGCCGGAATACGCCGGTGATTGTAGCCTCGTTAAAGCCTCCCAGGGAGCCCATGGAGGCAGCATCGAAGGTAACGGTGACCGGCGGTACGGGACTGCCGTCCAGCACCACGTGAAACACCACAGCGTCACGGGTGTGCTTGGAGATCATCAACGTGCTTACTACTGAGTGGGCAATCACCTCAAAATGGTCGGGATAGCCCATTGCCCTTGCGACGCCGGCCGGGGACGTAGGTCCTTTTCGGGCCCGGAGTATGAATACCCTCATTCCTTCGCCTGGTAGCGGGTGATGATGGTCTGACCGTACGTGTGTACCCTGGTTTCGGAAAAGTGCTCGTACTCTGCAGCGAACATTCGATTGCTCCGATGCTCGACCATGAGCAGGCCGCCGGGAGCCATGAGGTTCTGCTCGTCCAGCTTGACGATTACCTCATCAGTTCTTGGAAACTCATACGGCGCACCGACAAAGAGAAAGTCATACTGGCTGCCTTCCGCTGCCAGCTGCGTAATGGCCTTGAACACATCCAGGCGGAATACCCGGCTTTCGTCCTGTACTCCAAGCTTCTCAATGTTCCGCCGGGTCATGGCAGGATTCAAGTCGACAAAATCCGCGCATTTCGCACCCCGGCTCAGCGCTTCCAGTCCAACACCGCCGGAACCGCAGAACAGATCCAGGACCCGGTCATCGACTATCCGATCCTGGAGGATATTGAAAATCGCCTCGCGCACCATCTGGGTCATGGGCCTGACCTTTGG
>JAUVAN010000474.1 GCA_030591725.1 Deltaproteobacteria bacterium | reverse complement strand
CCGAAGGACATCGTTGCCGTGGGGTTTACCCCGCGGTAGATGGAGATCCTCACTTCAACAGACAGCACCGTTTGTACTTCTTGCCGCTGCCGCAGGGACAGGGGTCGTTTCGATTCGGCGTGCGCTCCACTTTGACGGGTTTTCTCTCCCCCCTTTTTTCTCGATCATGTTCGATAAGGTCGATCGTATCCTCCGGTTGCCACGGTCTATTAACGTGACGGTAGTAGTCATGAGGATAGTAGAAGTCCTCCGCATCGCATCGGGCCAGCCGGGGAGTAAAAGCAAGACACAGGCCAAATATCTCCGTGTGTTCGGAAAAGTTAAAATGAGCGTTTAACACGGATGTAAAAGCCATACCTTCGGGAACGTCGGCCTGCTTTTCCCATGTGTAGAGCGCCGGCAACTTACAGGGCTGGTGCGCCTCGAAACAGAGCCGCCTGGCGGAGGTCAACGACCGCTCGTACGCCTTGTCCGTGTTCACCAGCGAGGTGAGGGCCAGGGTCATGATACCTTCCAGATCCATCCTCGTAATGAAATTGCCGATATCCCAACCGAAGTTTTTGAGAGCGTCGGGCAGCCTCTTCAGGATTTCAATCACCTTTCCTCGGGTCTTGCCGTGACGAATTCCCATGACGATCAGCCCCATGAAAGCGAGCGCCCATTCCTCGTGCAACTCCGGTTCGAGGAACATGCGCTTCAACTCGGGCAGCAACGACTTGCCCATCTTTCCGATAAACCAGGCGAACCGAAGCAGCATTGCCATATCGCCGCTGAACAACGGCAGGACGAGCGAATTCAACAAATACTCGGCATTGTCCGCCACGGCCCCCTCAACCCCGCCCGGACCGTTCATGGAAGCCAGCAGGGCCAGGTGGCCGACGGCCCGGTAATCCTTATAATGGCCCTTGAGGACCGGCCAATCCTTTTTTGTGAAGCGCTTGCGCCTGACCAGCAATCTCGAGTTGTCGGAGACGTTCGATATGAACTCGAGGAGCTTTTCGATGAATGCCAACTTGAGGGCCGGCTGCATGACCGAAACGGCGAGCATCTCCTCCCGGGTCACGTCGTCGCCCTTGCTCGCGATTCTCGTAAGGAGCTTTTTCATCTGGTGCTTCTCCCCCACCAGGGATGTGGCTAGCTTTCTGCGACGCCGGTACTCCTCGTTTTTCTCGATATAGTTCAGGAGCCGGGAGTGATTGATCAGATAGAGGTCGTCGATCTTCATGCCCTCGCCCAGGCAGGTCACGAACCGGCCCTTGCGGGTGGCTACGAGGTACGGGCCCTTGTCGGCCTCGTGCAGAGAAACCGCGACCCGATCGAATTCCCTGGGAATAGCGATGCTACGGAGAACGAATCGAAGCACCTCCGGATCGTTGTAGAGCTGAAGGGCCAGCTCCTCCTGGGTTCCCGAGGCCCGATCCAGGCGCTTCAGAAAGTGAATCGCGTGCCCACCCTGATCCTCGGCGCGATTCCGGGCCGACCGGTCGGTCGAGTCGGAGACGTCCGGCACAGTGAAGTCCCTGAGGGACTCGAACATCTTGGGTTTGTCAGTCGACATCGATATCAAATTCGATCAACCGGCGCTCTTGCCCACCAGCACCCTGTCGCTCACGCAGAAGCGGTTGCCCCCCATGTGATGGAGCAGCTCGAGTCCGTTGTCGAAAACGAGCTTGCCGTCGACGTAATGATTCTCATCGACCCGGGCCGCGACTATCTGCGCGATGAGCAGGGACGACGCTCCCAGATCCACCACCTGACTCACGCGGCACTCGAGGTTGGCGAAGGCCTCCTCGACAAGGGGCGCCTTGATCGCGACAGCCGATTGCCGCGTCAGGGAGAACCGCTCGAACTTGTCCACGCCGTCGTGCCCGCTGACGGTACCGCAGCCGAGCACTGCGTCGACCATCTGCGCGGTGGGCACGTTGAGCGCCAGCTCGCCCGTTTTCGCGATGAACGGATACGAATAGTGGCGCTTGCCTGACACAATGGCCACCATGCCCGGGTCCTTCCTCATCGGCATGTTCCAGGTTACCGAGAACAGGTTATCCCGCTGCCCGTCTCCCACGCTGACGATCACCACGCTGCCCGGGTTGAGCAGGCTGTACGCCGAAGAACTGTCCAGATCGATCTTCTTCATGTTTCCTCCTGTTAAAGCTGGCTTCCATCATCTTCCCCTTCCCCTATATCAGGGGAAGGCCGGGATG
>JAUVAN010000217.1 GCA_030591725.1 Deltaproteobacteria bacterium | reverse complement strand
GTCTGATCGTGGTGCTGGAAACACCCACGTCGTTTGCCAGATTGTTGATGTTGAGGAGCTGGCCTACTCGTCCCGCGCAAAGTTTCATGAAACGTCGAAACAGGCTCAGGTTGCGAATTTGCGCAAAGCTCCGGAGGTCACGTTCAACATATGTTTCTACATAGTCTGCGAGCGCAGTTGTCGGGTCCTGCTCATGGTCATAGATTCGCGGATTAAAGCCTCGAAACATCAACTCATCCAGGCCAGGGGTTTCTCCGAACAAGGCCGACTCCGCAATTGACAGAGGAAGAAGGCGAAGGAGCGCTGTTCGTCCCGCCAGGGTCTGGGATATGCTTTCCATCAGTTCAAACTGGGCACTCCCCGTAAGAACAAACATCCCATTGCGGCCGTCGTCGTCCACTATGATCTGAATCTGGGATAGCAGGCGTGGGCTGCGTTGAATCTCGTCGATGATCGCACCGTCTTTGATATTTGCGAAAAAACCGAGAGGGTCAGTTTCGGCGAGTTCACGGGTTTCCAGATCCTCGAGGTTTACGTATGGCAAGTCGGCAAAGACATTTCTGGCCAGAGTGGTCTTTCCCGACTGCCGAGGACCTGTGATGGTCAGGACGGGATTCCGCTCGAAAAGTGCGATTGCATGTTGCGATAGTTCTCTTTCTATCAAGTTAACACTCTGCATTTCATCATGTTTACAATAACATAGCAGATAACGTGCAAATCGCAAGTTTGACTTTGCATTTGCACTCTGCTGAATTGTGCAGGCTAGAAGAGTAGTTGAGCCTGGAGGGCGCCTTGATTTTTTCGTTGCGCGGGGAGTGTATGGATGCAAATTGGTGGGTGCCATGACCAAGGCCATAAAAGTGGAGACAGTATGAAATTTGTAATTATCGGTGGTGATGCAGCAGGCATGAGTGCTGCAAGCAGGGCAAAAAGAAAAAATCCTGATGTCGATGTTCTCGTATTGGAACAGACCCATGATGTTTCCTACAGCGCATGTGGCATGCCGTATAATATTTCTGACCCGCAAAGGGATATGGAAAAACTGGTTGTGAGAAGGGCCGAAGTGTTTATTGAGAAAAATAAGATCAATCTTCTGACCGGACATAGAGTCACAGCCATAGACCGTGCAGCAAAAAAAGTGACAGGAATCACCGTCCAGGGAGAATCCTTTGATTTTGACTACGATAAGTTATTTATTGCCACAGGTGCGTCTGCTGTTTTTCCCGACCTGCCCGGATTTGATTTACCCCAGATTATGGCCTTGAAAAGCCTCGAGGATGGAAAACGAATAAAGTCATACATTAAAGAAAAGAATGTAAAAAAAGCTGTGATCATCGGCATGGGATACATAGCCCTTGAAATGTGTGAGGCCTTTGAAAAAAGAGGTGTAAAAACCAGCATGGTCAAGCCGAGACCGATCTTCTTACCCTGGCTCAACAAGGACCTTGCCGATGTCATCCATGAGGAATTAATCGACAAGGGTATTGATATTCATACTGGATATGCCATCAAAAAAATTGAGCCCTCGGGTAACGGTGTTCGGGTTGATTGTGAAGGCCTGACCCTGGAGGCAGATATGGTTCTTGTTGCATCCGGCGTGAAACCGTGCAGTGAAATGGCAAGAGATGCCGGTCTCGACCTGGGAATTTCAGATTCAATAGCCGTGGACAGGTATTTGAGAACATCAGATGAGGATATTTATGCAGCAGGAGACTGTGCCGATACCTACCATGTAGTGACGGATGACAAATGCTGGATTCCTCTGGCATTGATAGCGAACAGGGCAGGGTGGGCAGTTGCCGATAATGTCTGTGGAACTCAAACCCGCCTTCAAGGTGTTGCTGGAACATCTGTTTTCAAGGTTTTTTCACTTGAAGTTGCAAGGTCCGGTTTGAATTGCAAAGAAGCGGCAGATGCTGGATTTGATCCTGTGGAAAACAGTGTGAAAACAAGATCCCGGGCTCATGGACATCCCGGTTCGACACCGATTCATATCAATATGGTGGCAGATAAAAAGACCGGTCGCCTGTTGGGGACTCAGATGGTGGGAAAAGAAGGAGTGGCCCATCGAATCAATGCCATCGCCGTTGCATTGCACAATAAAATGACTGTTGAGGATTTTTCCCAGTCAGATCTGGCATACGCACCACCCTTTGGACCGGTCTGGGATCCGTTATTGACCGCTGCAAATCAACTGGTGAAAAAAATATAGGTTTTTTGTTTTCAATAAAATGAACCCCTCATCGACAAGACTTTCAAGGCGCTACGAACGCATTGCTACGCAGCTATCGGAGCTCTTCGAAGAGAACCCGGACTCACAATCCCGAATGGCCACGGCGGTGGCCCTTTTACACCACAAGATGTCCCATTTTTTTTGGACGGGGTTTTACCGACTTGTGGGGGAAGACTTGATTGTCGGGCCGTACCAGGGACCCCTGGCCTGTTCCATTTTGTTACCACGGGGCGTCGGCGTATGCTGGGCGGGTATCACACGAGGAGAATCCATTCTCGTTCCGGATGTGCGCCTGTTCGAAGGTCACATTGCTTGCGATTCCAGGTCCCGAAGCGAGGTGGTCGTGCCCTGCCGGGACAGGTCGGGAAACGTGGTGGGGGTTCTCGACGTGGATAGTGTAACCGTCAATGCGCTGGGAAGTGAGGACGTGGTCGGCCTGGAGCGCATTGTGGCCCTGGTAACCGAAATTCCACACTCACCCGCCCAGGGCCGCTAGCCGCTCAAGGCTTTCAGGATGCTCCCCATAGTTTGTTCATCGACGGCAAGCCGCGTGCGGATCTGCTCCACGATTGACGGGTCGAAGGAATCGCCGCGCACCAGGTGGGCCTGTCGGCGCCGTCGTTCACTGCCGGGCTTGTCGCCGGCGGGATCCGAAGACGGCAGAAATATTACCAGGTCCGGTTCCAGGTCCGGATCGTCCAGAATGGATCCGCTTTCAATGATGAGAAGCTCGGTTCTGGGGAACGAGGATTCGATGACGGAGTAGGGTGTTTCGAGGGCAAAGAAGTTGCTGTTCTTCTCGTGCCGGGCGTGATGAAGGCCGATCTTGATCACGATCGAGCGCGGCAACAACCGGCCGAGCTCCTGTGCCAGGAAAGTTTTTCCCACGTTGCGACCGCCGCCGCAGATGACTATTGTTCTAGGCATCGCCCTTGGGCGGCGAGAGGGCCATGAGATCGAGTTGACGAGGATCTACCGGCGCAGGGCCGGTTCTCCTGGTCCTCCGGGGTTTTGCTTTTTTCGCCCTGGATTTGACAACGGTCAACGAGAGACGCTCCGTCTTGACATCCTTCGGGTAGAGTTCATCGACCTCTCCGGGCTGAATCTTTCGAGGCGTCTCCACCTTTGCCGTTCCCACCCTGGCCGCGTCGATCACGGTCTTTTTGAGGAGGGTCACAAGATCCGAATAGCTCCTGCGTGCGCCGGCCACCTGCGCGAGTAAATCTTCCAGCTCGCGGTCGATGCCGTCGAACCGCACGATCTGAACGTGCGGGCAGTCCTCGGAAGGCCCCGAGGGGTTCACCACACCGCAGGCCGGGCAGATCCTGATAACCGCAGTTTCGAGATCTGCTGTCTTTTCCTTATTGATCGCCACGAGCACATATTACCAGTTTCGAAACTGACTCCAACTTTCTTGGCATAGTGTTTACGTTAACCGGGCATGATCGAAGGCGGACGCCATACGGTCTTGCTCGTTCCTGGAAATTCCGCAGCTCTTCGCAATTTGCGGCCAATTTTGTACCACCTTGACAGTGTGGCCAATAATCCCTTCGGCGCGAGATTTGCTCACACGGAAATAGGGAGCAACCTCAAGGGCAAGCTCCAGGTCTTGCGCATTGTCGGTTTCGGAGATGTTGAGTCTGAGCCCGGCGCCGTGGGGAGTGGGATTGATATCATAGGCTGGAGCCAGGGACCATCCTTGCGATTCGAGAAGGAAGCCATGATTGCGCAGATGATCGTCGGTGTTGGAGATGCAGATAAAAAACACGATCCGTCTCCAGAGTTCTTCCAGATCCCGGTTGGTCTGCGATCCTGAGCGCATAAGGAGTTCGGTCAGTTCCAGATAGCTGACGCCAGATGCGGCATCGTCGCCATCACTGCGCTGCAAGAGCGTCATGGCTGATGCAAAATGCAACCGTCCACCACCGTTGGTGCGGTCGAAACGTCTGGATAAAAAGGTATGGTGCTTGCTCGCAAATTTACGGATCTGGGTGGTGGCGGTCTGGATGCCTGCACGTCTGGCGAGCACGTGGGCCACCTCTTCCCACGCGCCGACGTCGTCATCGTCGAGCCTGCTCGGGAATTTGGCGATCCACAACGCGCCTTTGTCGTCAATAATGCCGGCTTTGGGCCTGGCGCCGCCGAGGGAACCGCCCGGAGCAATCAGCATCTTGAGCCACTTCGAGTAATCGGGATCATCGGCAGCGTCTTCCCTCTCCAGATTGAGGCTGACTTGCTCGAGTTCACGCAATGATGTCCAGGGGGGGGAAGCCAGGTGTTGGTTATCATCGAGAAAAGGGCCGTCGGGTGTCGTTCGAAAACGCAAACCGCCCATGCGGTGGCGGTCGTGAACACCGAGTAAGTAATCCGACTCGAGCAGCCTTCGTTCTCGACGCTTTTCTTCGCGAGCTTGCTGGGCCTCTCTCCGTCGCATGAGCAACCGTCCCCAGCGATCCGGACACGAATCCAAAAACACACCGAAATTGTCCTGGCTGGCAGGTGCGTATTGAGGACCGTTGAAAAGGCTGAGGGATGGATCGAGATTCTGTGCATGAGGATTCTTGAGCCAGTCGGCATCATACTCGAACGAAAAAATCTCCTTCCCACGTGAGGGCGTGGCAAAGAGCGTCCCCATGAACTTCGGGCCGCCGAGGGAGGCCCAATCCGCCCAGACCACGATGTTGAGTTGAATGCTCTTGCTCATCGCGGCGCCTTTTTGGATGCTCTCGCCCTGGTAGGTAAATCTGCATCCTGAAGCTTGCGACCCAGTTCGTCATCTCGGGCAACGGGTGCGAGATCTTTTTCCAGCCCCAGGCACATGAGCACATTAGCATAGGCGCCGATGGTCACTCCGGCTTCACCGTTTTCGATAGCGCGCAAGGTCGTTCGTGACATGCCAGCGCGCTGCGCGACAAGTTGAGCAGACAGCTTTCTCCGCAGTCTGGCCAATTTGATATTCTCCCCCAGATCTTTCAGGAGGCGCTTCAATGCAGGAAGTTGGACTGTCGTTTTTCTCGCCATAATGGATGTTATTCTAGTCGATATATATCTTATTGGCAAGAATATTGACCATTGTAAAATGATTGCCGCTGATAACAAAAATAAATTTTGCCACCGGCTCGACTCCAAATTATCCTGTTCCGCGAAAATGGAGGCAATCAATGACGCAAATTACTGAAACAGCCCTTCGAGATGCTCACCAATCACTCTTCGCTACCCGCATGCGCACGGCCGATATTGTGGAGGCCGCACCGCTTCTGGACAGAGTCGGTTACGCCTCCCTCGAGGCGTGGGGTGGCGCTACCTTCGACGCGCCGCTGCGCTTCCTCAACGAGGATCCATGGGAGCGCCTGCGACAGGTCAAGGCGGCGGCGCCCAACACACCAATCCAGATGCTCCTGCGGGGTCAGAACCTTGTGGGCTACCGCAACTACGCCGATGACGTTGTCGAGTACTTCGTCGAGATGGCCGCCGGCAACGGTGTGGACGTCTTCCGGGTGTTCGACGCTCTCAACTATACGCCCAACATGCGGTGCGCCATCGAGTCGGTAAAGAAGGCGGGCAAGCACGCCCAGGGCTGTTTTTCCTACACCACCAGCCCGGTCCATACCACCGAGAGCTTCATCAAGGTGGCCCGGGATCTCAAGGAGATGGGTTGCGACTCCATCTGCATCAAGGACATGTCCGGTATAATCATGCCCGGGGTGGCCTACGAGTTGATCAAGAGCCTCAAAAAGGACGTGGGTCTGCCGGTAATCCTGCACGGACATTGCACCGCGGGCATCGCCCCAATGGCCTATCAGGCCGCCGCAGAGGCGGGAGTGGACAGGCTCGACTGCGCCATCTCTCCCATCGGCGGAGGCACAGCCCAGCCACCCACCGAGAGCGTCGCCTACGCCCTCAAGGGGACCGACCAGGATCCAGGCATCGACTACTCTGCATTGTCCGAGGTGACCGAGCATTTCAAGAAGGTGCGCGAGAAATACAACTCACTCATCAACCCCATTTCCGAACGCGTGGACACGCGAATTCTCAAGTACCAGGTACCCGGGGGCATGCTCTCCAACCTGCTCAGCCAGCTGGCAACCCAGAAGAAGTTGGACAAGCTGCAGGAGGTGCTCGCCGAGGTGCCCGAAGTGCGCAGGGACACCGGCTATCCTCCCCTGGTTACACCGACCAGCCAGATAGTAGGCGTGCAGGCGGTCTTCAATGTTCTCATGGGCAAGTACAAGGTCGTGGGTGAGGAGACCAGGAACCTGATCAGGGGCGGATACGGACAAACCCCGGGGCCCATCGATCCCGAGTTCCGCAAGAAAATCCTCAAGGGCGAGGAGCCCATCACAGGACGCCCGGCGGATCAGCTGGAACCGGAACTCGACAAGCTGAAGGCGGAGTTTGAACCCACGGGTCTTATCAAGAAACCCGAGGACCTGCTCACCCTGGCAATGAATCCCGCCGTGGGCAAGGACTTCCTCTCAGGCAAGATCGTGGCGGAGAAGGCCCCCTGGGAGAGCTAGCCTCAAGCTGAAATGCTGAGCAAGTGATATATGATGGGTGAGGAGCCAGAAATGATTTCTTTCAAATTATTGTTCATTGGTTTTATTACGCTAATCGTTGGAGTGGTAACCGCTTGCGGCGGTCAGCAACAATCGGAAATGATAGATCAAACCGAGATAGAGCAAGCAGATGAAACCGAGATAAAGCAAGTTGATGAAGGTGAGAAGTCCGCAAACGGGATTTTGGTTTGTGATCGATTTTCTTACAGTAACTGTCCGGAGGGATGTACCCCCAAATGTACTCCCAGTAATTGTAGTGAAACAGGAAAGCGCGCGGATGGAATGCCGATCATTACTTGTACAGATGATTGCGGCGGTCCTGGAAGTTGCGTGGCGAAGTAGAGCGAATGCACCTAGATTAGAGATTAGTTAGGATTAGTCATTCCCGATCGTTTCGCGAGATTCACCAGTTGGCGACAGGGAAGATGATGCCTACTTCGGCTTGATCTCCATGACAATCAAACGCGCATCGACGTCCACGTAGATTTCGTCGTTGCCCGAATCCTCGACGGTGTCGTTGTCCAGTCTGTACGAAGTGACGGACAAGGTGGTTCCCTTCCCGGGGTAGATGACGATCTCTCCAGCTGGGT
>JAUVAN010000283.1 GCA_030591725.1 Deltaproteobacteria bacterium | reverse complement strand
TGTTTCGACGTTTCATGAAACTTTGCGCGGGACGAGTAGGCCAGCTCCTCAACATCAACAATCTGGCAAACGACGTGGGTGTTTCCAGCACCACGATCAGACAATGGATCTCCATCCTGGAAGCCAGCTATATCGTCTTCATCCTGCAGCCTTACCACGCCAACATCCGTAAGCGCCTCGTAAAGACCCCCAAACTCTATTTTACCGACGTGGGGCTCGCATCGTATCTGCTGGGCATTGAGAACTCCTCTCAAATAGGCACCCACCCACTGCGCGGCGGTCTATTCGAAAACATGATGATAATGGAAATACTCAAGCATCGGTTCAATCGAGGGAAGCGGGCGAATCTTTCATTCTTCAGAGATTCAAAGGGCAACGAGGTAGACCTGCTTCTCGAGTCCGGGGGGAGGCTGCTGCCGGTGGAGATCAAGTCCGCCCAGACAGTCATCGGGGAGTTCTTCGACGGGTTCGCCTCAATGAAAAAATCTCTTGCGCAAGATGTTGAGCGAGGTCTGCTCGTCCATGCCGGGAAACGCGACGAGACGAGATCCGACGCCGACGTAACAAACCCTTACTGTCTCAGCGAGAGACTTGGCAAGCTCGGGTATTGACGAGGCACTGGGTGCGGGGGAGCGTGATGGGGTTCCGTCTTTATGGGGCGGTGTAGATATAGATCGCCACGTTGGCAAAGTTATGGGAGGAATCACTCGCCTTGACGATAGCGTAGGCGGTGACGGCGCCGGCGCTGTCATTGTACCAGTCGACATACTCGGTGACGCCGGGCCCTCCGAGGTCCGAGCTGTCTGCGCACCCGGCAACCGGGCAGGTATCCGCGATATAGGCCACCATGTCCGCCCCGGCGAAGGGGCCGGCCTCCATGTAGAGCGTTTCATACGAAGGAACACTGATTTCCCACCAGATGTCGTTTCCGGTGGCTGTCGCGCAGGACGGATCGAACGGCCAGGCCGGATCGTAGCCGTTCATGTTGATGACCGTCGTCAGGGGCAGGGTGGGAACCGTGGCCGTCCCGCAGGCGTCCCCCGCCGGGATGGGCGCCGTGACCGTGAAGTCCAGGTCGATGGCTCCAGAGGTCACGGATGGGCTAACGGTCTCCACCCCGATGATCACCGTGGCCGGATTTGACTGGTCATCGTTGTACCAGGACACCGTGCCGGGCGCCGAGAACGGGCAGATGGCCAGGTCGCCGCAGGCGTCCACAACGTGAAGCACCGTGGGCGGGCCCGTGCCCACCTCGTTGTCGTTGACGGTAAGCTTGGCGTTGGCGGGAACCGTGACCTCGAACCATACGTCGGGACCCTCGGCGAAGGTGCAACCGTTGAGCGGATCCAGGTTGGCCGCATCCGTGTAACCGGCCCAGGAGCCCGTCCAGTTGACCGGCGTACCGGCAACGGGCGCGATGCCGGTGATGGCGCTCACGCACAGGTTGCCCGCCGCAGGCGGCGCCCAGGTGAAGGTGATATCGTAGTCCCCGATGGGACCCGGGGCGTCCGCCTCCAGCGCCACGTATATGGTCTCGACGGATGATGATGAGTTGAGATACGCCGCCGTATCCGGGCCGGTGGTAATGCAGTCCGCACCACAGGACGACATGACCTGTACCGTGGTGGCGGTTGTCGAATTTTCGTAGATGGTCAACAGCTCGCCCGCAGGCACATCCACCTCGAACCAGATTTCCGGGCCGTTCGTGACGCCGCAATCCGTGGCGCCCCAGAAGTAATCCCCGATGGTGCTCCAGGCGTCGGTATATGTTTCGGTGTCGTCACCACCCGTGTCCGTGACCACCAGAGCGTTCCCGCAGAAGTCGCCGACCACCGGAGTTTGTGAAGAGAATTGGAGTTGCATGTCGGTGATGTTGGCAGAGCTGCTCACCGCGCCGGCCACGACGTACATGGTCAGGTCGGTGCCCCAGTTATTTTGCCAGATAAGTACTTCCGGGTCGGGGAAGAGCACGTAATTGTAGGCCGTCGGAGACACGGAGCAGTCAGACAGCGCCGCGATGAAGGCATTGGCCGTCCCGGCGGTCTTCTCCACTCGAAGGACCTCACCGTCGGGGACGATCACCTCGTGCCACACGTCCGGCCCCGAGGCGCCGGTGCACACGGGGCAGGAGTTGCTGAACAACGGGTTGGAATCGAACCACGTGTAGCCCATGGACAGCATTGTGCCGGAGATTGGGAGCGCGTCGGTGCAGCTGTTGCCCTCGGGAAGGGCGGTCAGCACCACCGTGCCCGTGTAGGATCCGGTGCTCATGTACGAGAAACTCTCGATGAACGCGTGCACGTCCACATTGGCCCCCGTTGTGTTGGTGTAGATGAAACCCGAATTGCTGATGTACGCGGGGCTACACCCGCCCACCGCGCAGTCCAGGGTGTATCCCGAGTAGAAAGTACTGTAGGAACTCGAGGGAGTGAACTGCATCTGGGTGTTGTCGGGAACCGGGATCGTGAACCAGATGTCCGGCCCGCTGGCCGAGGAATATCCGCATCCCGCTGGCATGGCATCCATCACGTAGTCATCCACATAAATGATCTCGGTCTGGGGTATCGTGGTGGTCGCCGAATCCATCATCACCCCGTCGAGACAGGTGTCCCCGTGCTTCTCGTAACGGTCGATGCCGATGTCGATGATTCCTGTACCAAGTGGAAACGATTGCTCCACGGCCACCAGGATTGTCATGGGGCTCCCGCTCAGGTTGGGATAGGCTATTCGACCGCTACCGGAGAGCAGACACGAGGTGGCAGAGCAGTCGGTTATGAAGTTGATGGCGACGGACGGCCCACCGAGGAGCTCTACCTCCAGGTTCTCACCGTCGGGAACATTCACCTCGAACCAGATCGTGCCTCCGCCCGCAGACGTACACCCCGAAAGGGTATCGTCAAAGGTGTCGGCCGTGAAGTTGGACCAGTCGTCGACGTGATTGTAAAACGCAGGCGAGTTCGGAACTATTATGGGGTTGCCGCAGGTTCCCCCCAAACCCGGATCGGTGTCCGTGTCTGTATCCGTATCGGTGTCCGTGTCTGTGTCCGTATCGGAATCCGTATCCGTATCGGAATCCGTGTCTGTGTCCGTATCGGAGTCCGTGTCGGAATCCGTATCCGCATCCGTATCGGAATCCGTGTCTGCGTCTGTATCGGTATCGGTATCCGAGTCACTTCCGTTGTCGTCATCGCTGCCACCACTCACGGCGCAAGACGTCAGAAATGACGCAAAACCATAAACCACCAGGATAACTAGAATTTTCTTCAACATATCTTTTTCTCCTTGGAAGGATACAAACCAATGTCCAGGTACAAAGCAATATACCATCAATTTTGTACGTGCACTCAGGGATTTTTTATCGAGTGATAAATGAACTGCGAACAGGCGAACCCGTACCAGACGCGTTCTACTAGCGGTACCAGCTGATTAGACTACTCGGCCTTGAGAATTGGTTTTCGCGCTGCTGCAGTCTCATCGAGACGACCGAGGCGGGTGTTTTGCGGCGCCGCGTGAAGCGCTTCGGGATCGGTCCTTGCAAGCTCGGCTATCTCGATCATTGCAGCGGCAAACTCCTCGACGGCTTCCTTCGATTCGGTTTCGGTCGGCTCGCACATCAACGCGCCCTTCACGACCAGTGGAAAGTACACTGTCGGGGGATGGAAGCCGCGATCTATCAAGCCCTTGGCCACGTCGAGTGTGGAAACGTGCGTCTCCTTGAGCAAATCCCGGTCCGACGCGACGACCTCGTGCATGCACCGCCCGTCACCGAACGGAATGTGGTAGCTGTCCTTGATCAGATGGAGCAGGTAGTTGGCGTTCAGCACCGCCATCTGCGATACCTTCTTGAGGCCCGGCGCGCCAAGCTCACGAAGGTAGGCATACGCCCGGACTATCACTCCGAAATTGCCCAGAAACGAACGGACTCGACCTATGGTATTGGGGAAGTCCTGTGACAGGAGGAAACCCTCGGCGGTCTTCACCGGGCGGGGCGTCGGCAGGTACTGAACCAGCGCCTCGCAGACTCCCACCGGTCCCGAGCCGGGTCCTCCGCCCCCGTGGGGCGTGGAGAAGGTCTTGTGTAAATTGAACTGCATGGCGTCTATGCCGAAATCACCCGGCCTGCCGCAACCCATGAGGGCGTTGAGATTGGCCCCGTCACCGAACAGGAACCCGCCCCTGGAGTGAACGATCTCGGCCACCTCGCCGATGTGCTTTTCGAAGAGACCGATAGTGTTGGGGTTGGTCATCATCAGCGCAGCCACACTGTCGTCCATCTTCTGCGCCACGGACTCCGGATCGAGGAATCCCTCTTCGGTCGACGAAACGGCCTCCACTGTATAGCCGTTCAATGTCACCGTCGCCGGGTTGGTGCCGTGGGCGGTGTCCGGGATCAGAACTTTCTTGCGCGGATCGCCCCGATCCGTCAGGGCCTTGCGGATCATCATGAGCGCCGTCAGCTCGCCGTGCGCACCGGCCGCCGGCTGAAGCGACACACCGGCCATCCCCGAGACCTCCCCGAGCATCCTCTCGGTCTCCCAGAGTATTTCTATCGCGCCCTGGGCCAGACGATCCGGAGTGTAGGGATGGAGGTTGGCGTGGCCGGGCAGCCGGGCGACCCATTCGTTGATCTTGGGGTTGTATTTCATTGTGCACGAGCCGAGTGGATAGAACTGGTGATCCACGCTGAAGTTCCAGGTGGACAGGCGCGTGAAGTGGCGAACCACCTCCGGCTCGCTCACCTGGGGCAGAGCAGCCGCCTCGTCACGAATGAGTTCTTTGGGAAACACTTCGCCGGGATCCACCGACGGGACATCGAGCTTCGGCAAGCTTGCCCCGCTTCTGCCCTCTTTGCTTCTATCGAAAATCAGAGGCTCGTTGAAACCAATAGTCTTCGTGCCCGGGTGCTTGCTCATGTTCCACCTCTGATCTGGTAGCCTGTATTGGACTCGAACGGGTCTAGCACACACGTACTTGACCATCAAGCTGACTGGAGAAAGGCGCGGGCGCAAGGTCTGGTGAGCCTGACGCTCCAAAGACCTTTTCCGCTTAAGAAAACGACTCTTCGTGAACCGACAATGCCTTTCGATTTCGGTCTAAAAAAGGTATACTGATAGCTGATACGGGGCATGTAGTACACAATTTGGGAAAGGCATAACGTGCGGTACTTTTTACTTATCAATTTTGTCATTATTTGCTTTTTGTTCTGGGGCTGCAGTCGCGTTTTATCTACTAACGACGCGGGATCCGGCGATACGGATTCCGACGGCGATACGGATGCTGACACGGACACCGATGCTGACACCGATTCGAGCACCGATCCGATTTGTGCTTCGATTCCCAATTGGACCAAGCATACGGTGGGCGGGATGTTCGCTAACGCTCAGTCTGCCTACGCAGCGGACGTGGACGGAGACGGCGATTTGGACGTGCTCGGCGCGGCGGATGGCGCCAATGACATCGCCTGGTGGGAAAACACTGCGGGCGACGGTACCGCCTGGACAAAGCACACGGTGGATGAATCATTCAATGGAGCCCGGTCGGTATACGCGGCGGATATTGACGGAGACGGCGACATTGATGTGCTCGGCGCGGCTACTGACGCCGATACCATCACATGGTGGGAGAACACCGCAGGTAACGGCACCGCCTGGACAGAGCACACGGTGGATGGGATGTTCGACGG
>JAUVAN010000435.1 GCA_030591725.1 Deltaproteobacteria bacterium | reverse complement strand
CGTCCGATCGGGGCGTCCTCCGAGAGACGCTGCCAGCACCGAATCGGCCGGGTTGCGCGCGAGAGGACCAATGTGAATCTGTTTGTCCTTGACCGCCTTCGACAGGGTTGAGGGCGTGGACACGGGCACCCAGAAGGAGCGAGCGGCCTCGATGTTCGTGAAATCTCCCACGATGCTGAAGCCCCGGATCTCTGTGCGTCTGACAGTGAAGAAGACGGCTCGTTTCGCGAATCTTGTAAGCGCCTCCAGGGCCAGGGAGATGATCTCGTCACGGTCCTTCGCCCGGCCTATCGCCTCCATGATCTCTCCTTCGGTGCGCTTGCGCTGTTCCGGTGTTGGAGGTTTGCTCGGCGGCTCTGATGCCGCTGCGCCGTATAGCCCCGGGGATTTGTCGCCGCTGATTTTTCCTCTGGGCCACATGTCCTTTTGATGGGGCGGATCGGTTTTTTTTGTGGAGTGGGCCGGTTTCGGGTCGGGAGGGGGTGCGGGCCTGCTCCATGAATCGTACGCGGGTGCGCTCTGTGGAAGCCTGGTCTCCACCGGCTCTTCGACCTTGCCCGAGGCTCGCACCCGTTCCCTGGTGATGGAGTATGCCCCCGAAGGCGCCGATGCGAGCTTCGGCATCGAAGGGATTCGGTTGACCAGAGGAATGGCCATCACGGCGTCCTCGATCGAATGCCCCGAGATCTCGCCGACTGTGGATTGTGGGGCTGCCTCCACGTGTTGGTCACCATTGGGCGTTTTGCCGGGCTTCGTGAACTCTCGGGTGATTCGCTGGAAGAGCGGCAACGGTTTTTCGTCCGGATGCGCCGGTTCAGGCGGCCTGGATGGTTGTGCGTAATAGATATCGAACGCCCACGAAAAATCGAGTTCGGATACCAGGGCCGGGATGACGGTGCGTCCCGTGTGGTGGGCCGCCTCCTGTGCTACGTGGTTGTCGGACGGGTCGGTCATTCCCAGCACGAGCTTGTCCCCCTGGAAGTCGAGGGGGAGGATTCTCAAGGATCTGGCGAGCTTCGGCGTGATCATGGCTATGGCGTCGGGGTGTATATTCGCGAGCCTGTTTCTGGGCCAGTGGGCCACGGGGAAACGGCGGGCGAGGAATCGCGCCAGCTCTCCGTCCGTCAGAATCCCCTCGGTTACCAGGTAGTGCCCGATGGTGCCGCCGTGGGAAGCCTGGTACAGCGTGGCCCTGTCGAACTGGTCATTTGAGATCAGTCCCTCGGCAAGGAGCATCCTGATGGCCTGTGTCATTGACGCCATCTTAGCAGGGAGAGCGTGGGTCGGAAAGGGGGCTTGTGGAGGCTGAAAGTAGATGCTGGACGCGGATGGCCCGATGCATTTAGGATTGTTCATGGAACCGGAGGGATCAAAAAAATGAGATCGTCGATTCACGCGATTGTATTTCTGTTGAGCGCCGTGGCAGCGGCTGCGTGCTGGGGTGAGGTAAAGGACATCTATCCAGCAGACGGCGGCACCGATACGGGTACGGATACTAGTGAGGAGCCGGTGGAACCGGAGATGTTCCCCGGGGGCGGAACCGGTGGAGGCGCCATCGCGGGGCGTATCAACGTGTACGTTCTGGGGGAGGCCGACGGGTTGGTTTTGCCCGGCGCGAAGGTGATGGTTGAGAATTCAGAAGAGACTCTCACCGGAGAGACGGACGATACCGGCCTGGCCCAGCTGGATCTGGAAGGGCTCGAGGGGCCCGTGGACATCCATGTGCTTTGCGACGGCTTCGTGCTGGAGTCGCTCACAGGAATTGACGCCTCAAATGTCACGATGATGTTGCGACCCCTGTCGTTTGCCGCTCCGGAAACAGTCACGATATCCGGGGCGCTTCTCGACGTTGATCTTCTTCCGTCTCCGGAAGCGGACAAGCACCGGATAGTTCTTGTTCGTTTCGGGATACCCTCGCAGGAGATGCTGTCCACCAGAGATGGTCGGTTCGATCCCTTGGGCCCGGGTGAGGACTGGGTGCTCACGGACACGGAGGATCACGAGTTCGAACTGGAGGTGCTCCGCAAGCCGGGGATCCTGTATGCGGTGGGGGGGCTGGTCTGGACTTACAACACGCCGGATCCGGATGACGATACCATCGAGTGGTTTCGCATGGGGATGGTCAAGGGGCTGGATACCAGCGGCGGCGATCCGCTCGACAACGTAGACCTGTCCCTGGACACCGGCCTCATCAACAACATCCTCGTCGATTTTTCACAAAACGCTGTACCTAACGCATACGAAACCACAAACGCGTACCTGGGTCTGGACTTCGCGTCCGAGGGGACCGTCTGGTTCGAGTGGGCATCCACCGGCGGCTCGTTCCTGTTCGCGGTTCCCCTGTACGACGGTGACATCGCCGAGGCCGACATTCTGCTGGTGGGATCCGGCGGGCAGCTGATTGAACCGGGGGATGAAGATATTCCAGGGATCGATATGCCAATGGCGTTCAGATTCGATCGCGGGCTCGACGATTTCGATGGATTTTCCGAGGTGGCCTTGTCCATGCTGGCCATTCCCTCCCCCGTGCTCGGCATAGACTGGGATGGGAACGCACTCAACTCGCTTCCGCCGCCGGTAATTTCCATGGGACTGGTAGTGTGGGATGACCCGTCCGGGCCGGAGTTCTGGCGGCTCACGTCTATTGGTGCGCTTCCCATGAGTATTCCGCTCCCCGACCTGCCGTCCGACTGGGACTGGAGCGGCGTGCCCGACACCGGGGTGAACATCAGTGTCCTGGTTTCTGATTTTGAGGCCGACATGAACGACATGCTCTTTTCCGAATATCCAGAGATCGTCGACAGCCTGGCTATAAACGAGGAGCTTTTCTAGGCTCTCCTGCATGCGTAGTGGGTTGAAATTGCTGTCATGAGCATAGCGGTGACGCAGGCCGGCCGCAAGGACCGGAGGCGAGGAAAGGCGAGCCGGGCAGGATGGCTCGCCCTCG
>JAUVAN010000476.1 GCA_030591725.1 Deltaproteobacteria bacterium | reverse complement strand
GAGGCCGCGGCGGTGAAAAGAAGGTCGCGCCGATGATTGATACACCGTGCCGGTCTCGGAGTCGAAATCCCAGGGCGGTGGGCGCCGCCGAGGACCCGATGGACATTTTTCCCCCACAGATCCTGTTGGGGAGCTAAAAAGATGATGGCTACGGCACAACAGCCTCAGAGTGCCGGCGGCCTCTTTTCCACCGCAGGCTCGGGGGTTGATATGATCGAATTCTAAGGCCCGTGTCTCTGCACAAGGCCGTCCCCAGGGACGCGCAGTGGCCCCGCAGGATTTGGCCAGACGAGCGCGTCCCTCGGGGGCGGGCGTTCGAGTGATGTCCACAGGAGGGTTTTTGCCTGTGGGCATCGCGGTGGCGAAAGGGACCCCACGACGTTGGGGGTGACGCCGCCCGTTTTCCAATCACGGTCCTTGTTTCTTCGCTGAAGAAGGGACCACCCGGTACAAAACTGCACCGGACGATCCCCTCAGATCGATCGATGAGGTATCAATACCCCTTCGACTGGCGGGGAAGGGCTATTCCACGCCGCAGACCCTACTACGGAGGATCCGTCTACATGAAGACATGGGAGTCCGGGAAGAGGCGCGTGCAAAAATTCTTGGCAAAGCAAACGAAGGGCGGCGCCAAGGGTTGGAGCTATTCTGACGCTTCTGACTTGCGTCAGCAAACCAAGGTCGTTCATCCCATGCCCGCGGTGCTTTGGGCCATGGAACTCGGTCTAACTTCAAATCAACCCACCTTACGAGACGTGGAGGAGATGACCTGCGGCCTCGGCATGTGGGCGAGGACGTTGGTACCGACATCGATCTCGGACACGACGTTGGATACGGAGGCTCAACGTTTGGATGCCGACTACTTGCTGGAGAAGCTCGTCCACCGCGTTCGTGGCTTTCACCGAAGCAAAATGCTGTGTCCGGTGGGATTGCCATGCGGCGTTGCGACGGTGGACGGCAAGAATCTAGCGACGCTCGATCACGATGCACACGGCACAGGACATAAGCGCTCGAAGAAGAATGAAAAGTGGCACTTGGACAAGGACACAGAGGTCAAGAGAGGAAAGTCGTATTTCCTGATGCCGGCGCTTCGAGCGATACTCTCCTCGGCCGAGGCCAAGCCGTGCATCTACCAGCTGCCTCTGCCGCCGACAACCGGCGAGTCGACGATGTTGCCGGAGATGGTTGCTGGACTGAAGCGCGCGTATGGCCACGGCGATATGTTTCGTATTGTGGATGGTGACGCGGGACTGACATCCTTAGGCAGCGCTAATCTCATCGTCAATGAGGGCTATGAGTACGTCTTGGGCCTAAAGGGTAATCAGCCAGAACTCTTTTCCGAAGCCAATGCGCTGCTGCTCTCGATAGCCGAGGCCCAGAAGCCCGAGCTGGAAACGCCCTGGGAGTTCCGCGGCGGAAAGGCGATCCGTCGCCTCCTGTGGCGAACCGACGAGATGGCCGGTATCGAGAACAGCGTAGGAAAGTGGTCGCATCTCCGCCAGACCTGGTTGGTGCGTCAAGAAACCCGTAACTCCAAAGGCACCATCGAAGCCGAAGACCGGTTCTTCCTTACGTCTTTGGCCTGGGATTATCTGACGCCCGCGCAGATCCTCCTCCTTGTTCGGAACCATTGGGCCGTCGAAAATGATTGTTTTAATAGCTTAGACCTCCAATGGCGGGAGGACGCCGGGCCGTGGTGCACCCAAGGCACGGCTATCTGGACCCTGGGAATGTTGCGTATGTTGGCTTACAACACAGCCCAGATCCTGCGTCGGCGCCGATTGCGCAAGAAGAACCCGGACGACACCTTGGCAACACCCATGAGTTGGCGTTCGTTGTTCAAGACGATCGAGAAGTCGTTTGAGCTCGATGTAGAACCCCTCTGTACCGGTTGACCTAGCCCTTCCCCACCGGTCGAGAGCACATAGGCCCTCAGATGACACCCCGCCGGCGACGGAAAGGCCGTAGCCTCGTCCCATTGCTGGGGAAATCACGGGGATCCGGTCAGCGACCTGTCGCCGACCCGCCGAGCCTCGATTTACGTACGTCACGGATCGAACCTGGTTTCAGGGGCCTCAACTATTGTGTTGTTGGTCTAGCTGTATTAGATAAGACTAATAAAAGGAGCGCCTATGACCGCGTGTCCAGAGCCTACACAACTTACTCATT
>JAUVAN010000220.1 GCA_030591725.1 Deltaproteobacteria bacterium | reverse complement strand
GCGAATCATACCCGTTACCTCCCGCACCGGCTGGCAACCGGCTGCCGATAGTACCCCAGTTCGTCACGCCAGAACTCACCCTCGAACGGCCAGATTACATGCTCGGCGTCGCTCTTGATCTCCGACTGCTGAACAACCGGCCCTGTGGTCTCTTGTTCCGTCTGGATCTCGAGGTCCAGCTCCCCGCGAAGGGCCTTGAGGATCTCGATCTCGATACGCGTTGTCTGATTGAGCAGATCCTGAATCTCGACCAACAGGCGCTCGTACCTGGACCGGGCAAGGTTCCCGGTGTTGTCGATGGCCACTGACTTGGCGGTGGCGATATCCTGGATGATCCGCTGCCCGGCCGCCGCGTTCACGAACTGCGGAGGCATCTTGGCCAGCTTCTTCTCCTCGGACTCGAGCACCTCGACGTACTCGAGATTGCGAAGAAGCGTGCGGTCGTCGAGGGCGCCCTTGATGACAGCCAGCACCTCGGGAGACAATCCCATTACCTTCCCGGGCTGTTGTACCGTGCCGGCACTGCCGGAGGCGCCGTCGGTGCCGACGGACACGCTGCCCTCGAGACTTTTATCCAGCTCGCCCTGCTCGTGCATCTGCCGGATCTTGCGCAGGAACTCGAAGAACTGCTGGTTGTCCTGGAACTTGGTCACAGTAGCCTGCAGCTCCCTCTGGATAGGCTCGTACCTGTTGGTGAACTTGATGACCGTTTCCTGAGCGTCCTCATACAAGCACTGGTCGAAAAAGATGACCGACTTGAGAATGACCGACTCCGGATAGAAATAGCCCTCGAAATACGGGGAGTTCATGGTGTGGATATTGCCCAACGCGCGGTCGTACATGTCCACCTGGAAATACGCCCACGATTCCTCGAACTGGGCATCCAGGTAATACTCGGACGACTGGGGAATGCGGTTCCAGGCCTCCACTGCGCTGTCCCAGTGCTTGGTGGAATAATAGATTCTCGCCAGCGACAACCAGGCCAGATTCAGGAAACGCTCCTCCTCGTCGGAAAGGAAAAGAATGTCTTCGTACTTGTCGACGATAGATAAAAACGCCTTGGTCGAGGGTTGGGCCTTGCGCTCACGCACAAAAGTGATGCCTGCAAAGAACACCGCGCTTACGTACGATGGATCACTCTTGTCAATCTCCAGGAAGAAATCCCGGGCCTTGGCGAACTCGCCCTGTTGGTACCAGTAGCGGCCCATGAGGTAGAGAAGCTCATTGTAAAGATCGCTTGTCTCCTTCTTGTTGAACTCCTGCAACACCGAGACCGAGTCGCCGTAACGACCGACCAGCCCGATGATTCCTGCGGGCTCGGGGAGCTCACGAGACAATTGCGCCAGCCATTGCAGCGTGGTCTGAAAATAGAGATGCCCCGTGGACATCATGGCTATCTCCTCGAAAACGCCGAGGGCCGCCTGGAAGAAGCCCAGGTGGTAGAAGCACTTGCCCAGGAAGAATTGCGCCTTCTGGACGTTGGCCGGCTGGTCGCCGGTCTCGCCCTGCACAATCCGCTGAAACTGTACGGCCGCCTGGCCGTAGTGCTCCTGCTGGTAAAGCCTCAGCGCGTTCGCCAAAGCCTCGCTCGGTGGCCCGGAAGGCGGTGGTGGCGGCGCCGCCACGCTTCCGGTATCCGAGGTCGTGAACACCATGTCCTGCGCGCTCGCCACTACCCCGAGGGTGAGTAGAACCGCAAGAGCCAACCCGCTGGTGAGAAGTCGCTGTCCAATCATGGTCGTCCCCTTTACTTGTATTGTCGAATCGTCTGAATCCGGTGCTTTTTACGCCTTGCGCATTTATCGGGTCGATGTCGTTTTAATTATTAATTTCAATACGTTATGTTTTTTATTTTGGCGTATGTTATTGGTACTGTAATGAAAAGTCAAGTCCTTTATTTGCAACCTCAATAAGCATAAGGCATCGTTATCTCAGTGAAATTACCGGCAGCGGTTTGGCAGGATTAGCCGAAACGGACGCTCGCAATTCCCTTTCCGCGCCACGATATCCGCAGGGGGTATCCCACACTCACCTACAACCTCCTCTCACTAACGCAGTACACGCGTTGACCCACATTGGCCTGCATGCTATCTTGCGTTCCCATTTGAAACAGTATCTCGGATGGTGGAGAAACTGTTTTTCTTGGGGATATATTGGAAACGCGTTCAGGAGTTGCAATTAATCTAATGGCTACCGCAAAAACCTACAAAAAGGGCGACAAGGCAGTCTACCCCGCACATGGAGTGGGAGAGATCACCGCTATTCAAGCTCGCTCCCTGGGCGGCCAGAAACGCTCTTTTTACGTCCTTGAGATTTTAGAAAACAACATGAAGATAATGGTCCCGGTGGAAACTGCCGCCACTGCCGGCTTGAGGCCCCTCATTTCCAAAAAAGATGCCAAGAAGGTCATCGATATTCTGAAAACCGACGAAGTGGCCGTCAAGACTCAGCCGTGGAATCGACGTTATCGTGAGTACATGGAAATGTTGAAGAGCGGCTCGCCCTTCGATGTCGCCCGAGTCCTGAGAGATCTCTACCGTCTGCGGTCGGGAAAGGAACTATCCTTCGGCGAGAGGCGCCTTCTCGACACCGCACGGTCTCTCCTGATGACCGAGCTGGCCTTCTCCATGAGGAAGAAGGAATCCACTATCGAGAAGGAAATCCTGGCTATCTTCGAGTAGATCTCAATCCCTGCGAGTTATCACTTCGAGGCCGCCCATGTAGGGCTGTAGCACCCCGGGAACGGTGATGGAACCGTCCGCCCTCTGATATGATTCAACAATCGATATCACCACCCGCGGCAGCGCCAACCCCGATCCGTTGAGTGTGTGCACAAACCGGTTCTTTCCGTTCTCGTCCTTGAACCTGATTTTCGCCCGACGAGCCTGAAAATCCTGGAACAGGCTGCAACTCGACACCTCAAGCCATTCCTCGCACCCCGGAGACCATGCCTCCAGGTCGAACTTGATGGCGGATACAAACGATAAATCTCCGGTACAAATATTGACCACTCTATGCGCGAGCCCCAGCATTTCCAGAAGTTTTCTCGCGTGGCCGGTCAACTCGTCGAGGGCGTCCCTCCCCCGATCCGGGTGGACGAACTGCACGAGCTCTACCTTGTCGAACTGATGCCCTCTCTTGATGCCGCGGGTGTCCTTCCCATGGCTCATCTTCTCGCGCCGAAAGCAAGGCGTGTAGGTCACATGCCGCAGCGGAAGCACCTTCCAGTCCAGAATCTCATCCCGATAGAAATTTGTCACCGGAACCTCGCCGGTGGGGATGAACCAGAAGTCCTCCTCGATATCGCGGTACAGGTGTTCTCCGAATTTGGGAAGGTTGCCGGTGCCCACCAGGCACTCCGCGCGAACCATGCAAGGTGCGTAGAGCTCCTCGTAACCGTGCTCGTCCGTATGCACATCGAGCATCCAGGCGATGAGCGCCCGCTGCAGGCGTGCTCCCTCTCCGCGCAGGAAGTAAAACCGCGACCCGGAAACCTTCTGACCGCGCTCGAAATCGATAATACCAAGATCGCTCATCAACTCCCAGTGGGGTTTCGGCTCGAAATCGAAGCTCGGCTTGTCACCATGCTCGCTTGCGACCGAGTTGGCCTCTTCGCCCGAACCGACCGTAACCTCCTCGAGCGGAATGTTGGGAATGGAGAGCATGAGGTCGCGCAACTCCTTCTCCAGACGTGGAACCCTGGCGTCATTGTCCTTGATCGCCTGCTTCACTTTTGAAACCGCGTCGATGAGTTCTTTTCGTCGATCGGGATCCTTCTCCTTGCCGATGTTCCTGGACGCAGCGTTCAGCTCGGCCCGGAGCCGATCACCCTCCTTCTGGGTTTCGCGTCGATCCCCGTCCAGGACCAGCACGTTGTCGATCACTGATGGATCAGATCCAACGTTGACAAGACCGCTTTTCACGCTCTCCGTCTCGTTGCGGATTCGATGAATATCCAACATGTGCGGAAGCCTACTTCTCCAGTAGCTTGTCGATTCGTTCCTGGATGATGGTTTCGGCGAGATCCGGGACGACTTCCCAGACCACCTGCTCGATGACCTCCGCCGTGAGCACGCGAATCGCTTCAGCTTGCTCGGACGTGAGACCTCCGACTTTCGCGGCCACATCGGCGGCCGCCGTCTCGATCAACTCTTTTACCGCCGGTTTTTCTTCCGGTGCTTCGGGGACAACCGGCTCATCGAGCTCCAGGGCATCCGCCTCATGGACGGGCTCCAACGTCTCACCCTTCTCGTTCATCTGGGCAAGCTCCGCGAGAGTTCCCACCTGGATGTCGGCATCTTCTCCGGCTTGCTCGTCGATCTCGATGGGAACAACTTCCTTCAGCTTTGGCTTTTCCGAAACGATCGCCGCGCCAAACTCCATGGTTTCCTTGGGGGACGCCGGAACTATGGGCGGAGCGACAGGCGGTGCGACAGGCGGAACAACAGGGCGAACGACCGGCGGAACAACAGGGCGAACGACCGGCGGAACAACAGGGCGAACGACCGGCGGAACAACAGGTGGAACGACCGGCGTTTTTTGCGCAATCGGGTTCGGGAAAGCGTGCAGCGTCGCCCCCTGGGCCGGCGCCGGTTTCGGCGTTGTCGGCGTGATCCTTGGAGTGACGGGTGAAACCTTCGGTTTTTCCGGCTCGCCGGCAGGAGCGGCAGCGGAGCAAAGCTCGGCAACCTTTTCGATCAGCTTGGTGGTGTCGAAGGGCTTTTTGATATGGTCGGTGGCACCCACATCCCTCGCCTTGTTTTCATCGTAAGGGCTGGAAACGCCGCTCATGATGATGACGGGAATGTTCCCGATGCCTGCATCATCACGAACGGCCTTGCAGACATCGTATCCCGTCACCCCGACCATACCGGCATCGGCGAGAATCAAGTCCGGCTGGATTTCCTTTACCTTCTCGATCGCAGCCTCGCCGGACGGAACCGTCACGACGTCATAAGGCTCGGCAAAGAAAGTTTTCTCCACGATGGTGCGCATCGTTGCGCTGTCATCGACACACAAAATCGATTTTTTGGACAAGGAATCCTCCCTGGCGAAAAACCGCCATCCGAGTTACACGAACGCTAAATCCTAAACTTAACTGCTAGTTTTCGTCAAGAAAACGAACTGTTACACATTGACGATTTAAAATGCGAGCGTAACTATGCAATCTAGTCTAAAATCCGCCGCGAATCCATCAGGAGGTTTAGATGGGCGATCCGCTTTTTGCAAAGTACGGGAGAACAGCAAAAGCAGGCGAAGTTCTCTTCAATGCCGGCGAAAAAGGTACCGAGATGTTTGTGGTCCGATCGGGTGCGGTACGGATAATCGTCAAGTCGCGCGGCGTTGAAAAGACCCTGGCGGTTCTCGGCGCCGGGGAGTTCGTCGGCGAGATGTCAATCCTCACGGACCAACCTCGATCCGCAAATGCGGTAGTGGACGAAGACGCTGAGCTGCTCGTAGTTGGGGTGCGCGTCCTCGAGGAGATGATCGTGCACAACACCGAGATCGCGCTGCGCCTGATCAGGAAGCTCGCGAGGAGACTCGAGTCCGCCGACAGTCTCATCCGCGTTCTCCTTTATCGCGGTTCGGCGGAGCGGGTCATCGAAAACCTGAAACGGCTCGCCAAGATCCACATGGACGATGATGACGGAGAGGCGCTGCGCTTCAGAGCGGACTATAGCGCCATGGCCGAACAGGTGGGATTGGACGAAGACGAGGTCAGGGAGTTAATGCTCAAGTTGACCGGCGCGGGGTTCATTCAACTCGACGGCAACGATTGGGTCATCAGCAAGATCGAGGACATCGACGATTTTCTCAGTTTTCTCAAGATGAAGGAGCAGTACAAGTAAGTTCCCGCCCATGCTCTACTCCAATACGCTCAAGAAAACCTATGACCTCGCATCCCGTGGGATTCTGCTCGGTCTCGACCGTGTCGACAGAGCTGCGAAGGCGCTAGGTTCTCCCCATGAGGGCCTCACCGTGGCGCAGATCGCCGGCACGAACGGCAAGGGCTCGGTCGCCTGCTTGATCGATCACGCCGCGAGAAGCGCGGGGCTAAAAGTGGGTCTCTTCACTTCACCGCACCTGCACCGATTCTCCCAGAGAATCATGATCGACGGTCGTGAGGTTCCCACCAACCCCCTGGGAGAAACCCTCGAACGCGTCCTCGCCCTCACGGAGGATCCAGAAGGAATACCACTCACCTTCTTCGAGGTCGCAACCCTCGCCGCTCTGGAGATGTTCGCCCGGGCGAACGTCGATCTTGCTGTCATGGAGGTGGGTCTGGGCGGAAGGCTGGACGCCACATCGATCACCGATCCATCCGTGTGCGCCGTCACTTCCATCGGGATGGATCACACTGCCATCCTGGGTGACACCATCAGACAGATCGCCACAGAGAAGGCCTCCATCGCGCAGCCGGGGATCCCGCTGTTCTGCGGGCCCCTGACCGGCGACGCCCTCGACGAGGTGGTGCATATTGCGTCCGAACGAAAAGCCCCGTTGCATATTTGCGGCAGAGATTTTTTCGTATCGGACGATCTCCACGTACCCTGGCCCGGGAAGCATCAGAGGGAGAACGCGGCGCTTGCGGCGGCCGTCTTCGCACAACTGGGCCTCGTCGATTCCAGGATGAACAGGGGCACTTTTATCGACGCGCTTCCATCCGCCCGCTGGCCGGGGCGTTTCGAGATCTTGGACGGACAACCCCGTTTCATTCTGGACAGCGCGCACAACACGGAGGCCGTCGACGCCCTCCTCGATGCCCTTTGCGAACGCGATGAAAGTCCCGACGTGATCATATTCGGCGCCGCCTCGGACAAGCCCGTGGACGCAATGTTTGATCGCCTGTCATCAATCTGTTCGCGGATTATCCTGGCCCCGCCTCCGATTCCCAGAGCGTTCGATCACGAGGCGTTCGCAACAAAATGGAACACCCCGGCGGCTCCCGACGTGGGGGTCGCCCTCGAGATGGCGAAGGACACCGGCGGCGCAACGATCCTGGTGACCGGATCCCTCTTCACCGTCGGTGAAGCCAGACGAATACTTCTTGGCGAGCACTGCGATCCACCGATCAGTATGTGAGTAGTGGCGAGGCCTGCCTCGCCCTTGGCAGGACAAACGTCACTTCCCGTAGACTTCTCTCCTGTGCCCAATCTTTATAATGGAGACAACGACGGTTTTTTTTTGAATGAAGAAAATAATCCGATAGTCGCCTACCCGCAGCTTCATCAGCCCCTTGAGAGTGCGTCGCAGGGGGACCCCGAACCGAACGGGATCGATCATGAGCTTTTCCTCAATGGCTCTGCGAAGAATATATCGAACGTCCGGTG
>JAUVAN010000378.1 GCA_030591725.1 Deltaproteobacteria bacterium | reverse complement strand
TTCCCGGTGTCTCCGGTTATACGGCCTACCTTGCTCCACCGATTTCTCGATGGGGCGAGGACGGCTTCTCCAGTTGCATAGCATATCCTTGTCACCGTGCTACCCCTACCACCCCGCCGGAGTGACGTGTCGCGACAGTCAGACTGCGACACATCATGCTGCCTTCGCCCGAAGCCAGAGGGCTCGGCCTCCGGAGCTAAAACTTTCGAGGCCACCTGTGGGTTCACTCACGTTGCGGCCCGGTGACTTGCTCACCCTCCTTACGAGGGCTTTGTCGATCGGCTTCATCAGCTTCGTTTCCTCCACCGATGCGATCCAAGCTACGGGGATTCTGACTTCTTCCCCGGTGGGACTGACTCCCACTGAACATGCCCGCCTAAGCTGGACACACTGCTTACCAAATATTTCGTCCGCATTGTCCTCGAAACGGATACGGAATCATGTTCTATCTTATCAACATCATCTTCTCCGATGTTACTCGCTCGTCAGTGACCATTCACGAGGGACGGAAAAGGGAACTTTTCTCTGAGACGAGTTGCTTGAGCAAAAAATCAAAATAATCAAAATAAAGGCCGGATGGAATAATGAGTAGTGACAAGCCTACCATCACAAATCACCGCCAGTTGTCACCAGCCACACAACAACGAGGATAGCAACAAAGGCAAACGGGGCTGCAATTATTGCCAACACCGTTTTTCCCGTGCTGGGTTCAACAACATCCAAGGTATTGATTTCTGTAATTCCAAAAATGGGGCCGGAAATGTGGATAAAATCTTTTGTTAAATCTTCGACGCCGTCGTATCCAAGTGTTGATTCATCGACCGCTTTGGTACTCCAAAAAGATAGGCTATCCTGATGGGTGAGTTTGGCCCAGCCATCGAAGTCAGTATGTTCCGCCCCGTGAAGTTTATAGCCATTGATTTTTTGGCCTGATGCTTTGAGAAGCCCTGTCCCGTCACGCGCGAGCTCAACTTCAATGGGCCGAAGGTGGGTGCTGGAGCATCCGCTGGTAAGGATCAGTAATGCTGCCATTGTTAGAATCCAGAATAGCCGCCGCTTGAAAGTCATTGTTTTCCTCCAGGGTCCCAATATTTATCAGAAATTCTACCTAGAATCAAGCTCCTTTAGGGGTTTGGTATAAACACACAAAAACCCCGCCACCATTACAGCAGCGGGGTCGAAGGTCGATACGGAGCAGATTATCGGACCAGCGTCATCCTCCCATACGCCACCTGGCCGCTAGCCTCCAGGCGGTAGATGTAAACGCCGCTGGAGACCTCACGATCAGCGGAATCCCGACCAATCCAGGTGACCTCGTGGTGTCCGGAGGCGACGACCTCGTCCACCAAGGTGGCGATCAGGCGACCGCGGATGTCGACGACCTGAAGAAGCACCTGGCCGTCGGCCGGAATCGAGTACGCAATACTCGTGCGCGGGTTGAATGGATTGGGATGAGCGCCGAGGAGCCGGACGGCTGCCGACTGGGCCTGGTCGCGATCGTCGACGGCAGTGGTGCCGGGCGCCATCATCAGTGTGACCGAGTTCACGATCTGTCCCGTGGTGTCCGCCTGGACCCAGGCCGTGGCGCGCAGATTCTCGAGGATCCACTCACTATCCAGATCCAGCTCGACGGTGTACTCGTGGGTACCTGGCGAGGTGACCACCGGCTGGTATATCTGGTCGGGGAACAGCCGGCGGAATGCCTGGTTGTGGTACTCCTCGCCATTGCTGCCCGGGGCGTAGATCCCATCCTCGGTGACCGCGACCACGAGGCGATAGGAATCGGCTGGCATGGGATCGAGCACGGTGACCGCGACGCTGACGGAGGTGTCGCCATGATCGTAGGTCATGGCCATCTCGATGGGGGATCCGGCGTCGACGCGCTGGCCGTAGGCATCGGGGACCAGCAACGGCCAGTCCACCGATCCGTCCTCCATCCTTTCGACCAGGTTGTCCATGTACAGCGTTGGGACGCCGTAGACGTTGGTGGGACACATCGCCAGCAGATACCTGTTCTGTTCAATGTTCTCCTGGTACATGGGGTCGTTGGCCGAAGGCCACCAGACGTGGACGCGGATCAGGCTGGCGTTGTCGCCCTGCAGCGGATACCACTCGTCGAGCGCGCTGTTGGCGTCAACGCAGGGGCCGCAGGCCCAGTTGGTGTAGAGGATGCCCAGCGGTGTCCGCTGCCCGGTGTAGCAGACGTTCTCGACGTTCACCTGGTTGTCGGCCGGATACCCGTCGGCGGGCAGTATGGCCGTTCCCATCAGCAGGTAGTCGCCTGATTCGCAGACGAACGGCGAGAAGTCCAGAACGATGTCCGCTTCGGGCTCGAGCCCCGCCACGGAGATGGCCTCGTCGTAGATGACGCTGCCGTCGTGCTCGATCACCATGGTTGCGGTGAACGACTCGGCGTTCACGCCGGTATTGGCCACGGTGAATCGCGGCGTAATCTCGTTGCCCTCTTGCCAGGTCGTACCGCCAGGTGTGACCTCGACGGCTTGCAGGTCGTGCTCGACCGGGGCATTTAGGCGCACATCGTCGATCCACCAGTGATCGGTGTCGCCGCCGACGTAGTGGAACGCAACGTGGATGGTCTCACCCAGGAACTCCGACAGGTCGATTTGGACCTGGGCCCATTCTTCACGCTCGCTGTCGAGCCAGGGCGCATCGTAGCTGGCGGGCGTGACGGACCAGACCGGTGTGAACGCCGCGGGATCATCGGCCACCGTGGTGCTGACGAGCACCTCATGAAGACCGCCCATTGCCGTCCAGTCCTGGCCCGATTCGTAGAACTCCAGGAACAGGTAATCGCCGCCGGCAGTGTCGCGCGCCGGTGTGACCAGCCACTCGTCCTCGAAGCCGCCATCGTAGCCCGGCCGTATTATTGCGCTGTGAACCCCGGAGTGACCGCCACCCCACCCCCACATCCACAGGTAGAAATCGCCCAGGTGGATCAGTGACCAACCCTCGGGCGGAAAACTGGTCTCGAAATCCTCAGCGATCAGTTCGGCGGCGACGGCGGGGACGCCCGCAGCCAAGATCAGGAGTATGAGCGCTGGTACAATCGTGTACTTCATGGCGGAGTCCTTTCGGCCTGGATTCGTATTTGGCAACGATCCCGGCGTTCAGGAATCGATTGCAGACAGGGTCGTTGGGCGAGACGGGGCATTTGAAAGTATATTCCGTCGCCTTCACCTGGACAATGGGACCTTGGTCCAATATTCGTAAGCGTCATCGCTGCAGTCAGGGTAGGGAATGAGAGAGTCGGATGTTGTGCCTACACCGCATTCCAGTTTGACCAATTCAGCCGCCCGTTTGCGCCGGATGGAATAAATGGTAGGCACAAGGCGCAAGATGGAGTCCAGTTACACTTTTGTTATCAATTTCCATACATACCCCCACTAAATGCGCTCCCGATATAAATCGCCGAACCTATGGCGCCGCATAAAGCCACCACCCCTACCGTTAGCAGAATGGACTTGCCAAGGTCTGTCTCAATGAATTCGATGTTGCTTATTTGGTCCGTCATAATACCAAATGGAGACATCTCATTCTCCGGCGTTACAGAAGGATCAAGAGTAAGAAAATTGGGTGTTACCTCGATGACGCGGCCCGACACCACGCTTGAATCGATCAAAGTGACCCGTACTTTGTCTCCCTCCTGGATAACGGTCTCTTCAAGGACGGTGTTGGTCCATTCTGTGTCTGTTCTAGGGAATGACGCGGTCCTGTACGTACTGCATCCTCCTACAAAAAATGTTAGGGAGAGTAGCCAGAATACCTTTATCAATTTTGTCATGATCCACCTCCAGTTTGCCCACGATCTTCGTAATCCAACACGCAAGACAGCGGCCAATACTCTTTGTGTAAGGTCATCTTCTTGCATGATGTTGTTCTGATGGAAGTTGCTGGACTATCGCCTGTGAATGCTTACTCATCCT
>JAUVAN010000265.1 GCA_030591725.1 Deltaproteobacteria bacterium | reverse complement strand
TGGTAATGATTGTTACTTCTCTTTGTCGAGGGAGTGGTGTGCTTTTCGACGCTGTCGGCGATAGCACCAAGGGAGAACAATAAATGGTCGATCCGCAGATGGTGATGTACGAGGAGGAGTTCAACCAGATACAGGTGGTTTGCGACAAGCTCGTACGCGATGCCAATGCTCTTGTGGTTTTCATAGTAGATAAAAACGGGCAGTTGATTTCCACGTCAGGGGAATATGAGCATCTGGACACAACGTCCCTGGCTTCCCTGACCGCAGGTAACATTGCTGCAACCGGTGGAATGGCGAAGCTCCTCAAGGAGAACGAGTTCGCCACCCAGTTTCATGAGGGTGAGCATCAGAACATTCATATTCAGATAGTCGGGCAGCGTGTCATTCTGGTAGTCATCTTCGACGAACGTTCCTCCCTGGGCCTGGTAAGGTTGAGGGTTCGCAAGGCAACCGCGGAGCTCGACAGGATTTTCGGAATTCTGTTGAAAAAGGTTCAGGATCCCGGGACGCCTTCACCGTTCGCCGAGATCACTGATGATGATATCGACAACTTGTTCAACGATTAGGAAAAGGGCCCCAATAGATGTCGTTCATCAATTACTCATCGCGTGAAATCAACTGCAAGATCGTTTACTACGGTCCCGGGTTGTGCGGCAAGACCACCAATCTTCAGTACATCTACAACCGTACAAACCCCGATGCCAAGGGCAAGATGATATCCCTTGCCACCGAAACCGAGAGGACATTGTTTTTCGATTTTCTGCCGCTCTCGCTGGGAGAGATCCGCGGATTCAAGACAAGGTTCCATCTCTACACTGTTCCCGGACAAGTTTTTTACGATGCTTCGAGAAAGCTTATCCTCAAAGGGGTGGACGGTGTCATTTTCGTGGCCGACTCTCAGATTGACCGCATGGAAGCCAACATCGAGTCCATGGAAAACCTGCGGTACAACCTGGAGGAGCAAGGTTACGAGCTTGATAATCTTCCATTCGTGGTTCAGTACAACAAGCGCGACCTGCCGAACGTGGCCTCCATCGATGAGCTTCGCGAGTTGCTCAACATCGCCATGGTCCCTGACTTCGAGTCCGTCTCTACTACCGGCCAGGGAGTCTTCGATACCCTCAAGGCGGTCGCCAAGCTAGTGCTCACGGATCTCAAACGCGGCAGCTGATTGAACAGTTCACCAAGGAGACAGTAATGAATATTTCGGTTCGTTTTTTCATCGGACTCACGATGGTATTGCTCATCACAGGATGCGGCATTCCCGAGGAGCAATACAACGCCAAGGTCAAGGAAGCAGCAAAGTTGCGAGCGGACCTGAACGAGGCCACCGCGGCGAACAAGAAGCTCGAGGAACAGCTTTTCGAAATGCGTTCCGAGAACCAGACCCTGGCCGCCCGCCTGCTGGAGCTGGGCGATGATGTGGAGAAGCTCCTGGGCGAGAAGAGCATTCTCTCTTCCGACTTGCAGCAGACACGGGATCGCGAGATGCGCCTGCGCCGTGAGCAGGAAGCCCAGCGTGCCAGGATGGCCAAGTACCGCCAGGTCATCGAGAAGTTCAAGGCTCTTATCAGTTCCGGAAAGCTCAAGATTCGCATTGTGCGCGGACAGCTGGTGGTGGAGCTATCCTCCAGCATCCTGTTCGAGTCGGGCAAGGCCATTCTGAGCGAGGAGGGCGAGGCGGCCCTCGCGGAGCTCGCGTCCATCCTGTCCACCATCAAGGGTCGAAGCTTCCAGGTCGCCGGGCACACGGACAACGTCCCCATGAAGTCCAAAAAATTCCCATCCAACTGGGAGCTCTCCGGGGAGCGTGCGGTCAAGGTTGTCAGATTCCTCCAGGACTCGGGCGTCAATCCGAACAACCTGTCGGCGGCCGGCTATGCAGAATTCCAGCCGGCAACGAGCAACGACACCAGAGAAGGCAAGGCCAGCAATCGCCGTATCGAAATCGTTCTCATGCCCAACCTCGACGAGCTCCCGGACCTCAGTGATCTCGAAAGCGACATCGGCAAGTAATCACCGTGAATGAGACCGGGTCACCACGCTGTGCCGTCGGCCTGGATATTGGATCCAATACATTCAGTTGCGCCGAGGTCGTGATTGACCCGTCGGGTGCGCCCCTCGTCGTCAAGGACATTTCGAGGGCTGTCCGGCTCTCGGAAGATCTCTTGCCCGGCGGACGACTCAAGCAATCTGCGGTAGCCCGTGGACTCGACACTCTTCGCGATCTCGCGCGGGATTTCGACATGGCGAGGAAGCCGTTTCGGGCCGTGGCCACTGCGGCGCTGAGGATGACGTCGCATCCCCGGGACTTCACCGATCCGGCGAAAGAGATCCTGGGTGCCGACGTGGAGATCATCGACGGGGAAGGAGAGGCGCAGCTCGTCAGTCGGGGCGCCGTTCTCGATCTTGAACCGAGCGCCGACGGAGCCGGCTGGATAGTCGTGGACGTCGGGGGCCAGTCGACCGAGGTGTGCCCGATCGGAGTCGCTGACTCGTGGAATCCGGTCAGCATGCCCATCGGAGTGGTGGGGCTCACCGAGCGGTTTCTCGACGGCGATCCGCCGACCGTTGAGCAAATCTCGAACCTCGAAGACTACGTGTTCGAGCAAGTTTCGAAAGTCTTGCCCCGTAACCCGGCCGGTCGGCTCGTGGGAGTCGCCGGAACCGCCACCACCCTGGGGATGCTGGAACTTGGCCGGACGAAATGGGACAGGGCGGCGGTCCACGGACTGGAGATCTCCCGATCGGCGAGCCTCGATTGGCAGGGGCGCATGACGGAGATCGATGCACAAGCACGTCAGGAACGTTTTGGTATCACGGGCCTGCGGGCGGATGTCTTCCCTGCCGGACTCTGCATGATCAATACGTTGTTGAAATACTTCGAGCGAGATGTATTCACGGTCAGCGCCAACGGTCTGCGTATCGGCGCAGCGCTTTCCATCTTGAAAGGTTAAAAAAATGGATCTCGGACTGACAGGAAAACGTGCCATCGTCGGTGGCGCCAGCAAGGGCCTCGGCTTCGCGGTCGCAAAGGCGCTTCTGGATGAAGGCGCGGCAGTTGTGATCGCTTCTCGAAAATCGGCTTCCATAGAGTCGGCTGCAACCGATCTCGAACGAATAACAGGAAGCAGGCCGACACCGGTCACTGCGGATCTCACCAGGCCGGACGACCGCGAACGCCTCGTCGAAACCGCCCACCGCTCCATGGGAGGAGTTGATATTCTGGTGTCCAACACCGGGGGTCCCCCGTCGGGGCCATTTCTCAGCCACGGACCCGAGAACTGGCAGCTTGCAATCGATCTTGCGTTGGGAAGCGTGACCCACCTGTCGGCGCTGGTGTTGCCGGCCATGAAGGAGCAGAAGTTCGGACGCATCGCGCAGATAGTCTCCATCGCAGGCCTGGAGGTGCTCGAGGGACTCATCCTCTCAAACGCGTCCCGCCCGGCCGTGCTCGGCTTCGCCAAGGCGCTGGCACGGGAGATTGCCGGGGACAACATTCTGGTCAACAGCATCTGCCCGGGCGTGTTCCTCACAGATCGCATAAGGCAACTCGCGCAGGAGCGCGCGCAAGTCCGGGGCATCACAAAGGAGCAGTTCCTGGAAGAGTTCCTCGCGGACATCCCCATGGGGCGTCCCGGAGATCCCGCCGAGGTGGGCGATCTCGCCGCGTTCCTGTGCTCACCCCGAAACACGTACATTACAGGGGCCGCCATCCCCATCGACGGCGCCAAGACCAGAAGGCTTTATTAGGACGATCGTCAGACGTTGAACCTGACGTGGAAAATTTCGCCGTCCTTGACGACGTAGTCCTTGCCCTCTATTCGCATCTTGCCCTCATCCCGACACGCGGCCTCGCTGCCGAGCCTGTCGAAATCGTCGAAGGCGATGACCTCGGCGCGAATGAACCCCCTGGAGAGATCGCTGTGGATCGTCCCCGCTGCATCCAGTGCGACGGTGCCTCTCCTGATGGGCCACGCGCGGCACTCGTCCGCCCCGTGGGTGAGAAACGTGATGAGGTCCAGCAATCGAAAAGCCGTCTCGATGAATCGAACGCTGGCCGGCTCTTCCAGTCCCAGGTCCTGGAGAAACTCCGTCTGATCCTCCGGATCGAGGGCGCCTATCTCGACCTCGATGGCTCCGCTCAGTGACATCACCTCGAGCCCCTTCTCGACGGCGAGGGACGAAAGCTCTTGCGAAATCTGTGCTGACGCCTCGTGTTCGGGTTGGTTCAGAACAATCATCATGGGCTTCTGGGTGACAAACGCAAACCCGGACAGGGAGTGTGTTTCGTCGCTGGACATCTGAAGTCCCCTCAGCGGCAACCCTTCGCTCAGCCGCTCCAGACAACGCTCCAACAAGGCGAGCTGTCTGGGATCGGTGCGGTCCTTCGCAAGGCGCTCCACCCTTTTCTCGACCACCTGCATGTCGGAGATGATCAGCTCCTCTTCGAAAGATCTGATCTCCTCGTCTGGAGAAGGCCCGGTCGAGCCGTCGTGAAACCCGCGAACGACCTGGACCAGAGCGTCCATCTCCCTGATGCGACCGAGGGTCTGCGGATCCAGATTGTTCGATCCCCTTCCTCCTGGAACATCCGCGAAAACCATCTCCGCATATGTGATCTTTTTGGGCTGATCGATCTGGGCCAGTCGATCAACTCGTCGATCCGGAACCTTGATAGTTCCCAGGTTGACCTTTCCTCCACCGTAGCCGGTCGGGGCGCTCTGGCCCGTCAACGCATTGAAGAGCGTCGTCTTTCCCGATCCCGCAAAACCGACGATGCCTATCTTCATATTGCCTTCCTCATGCCTTCTCCCCGTAAGAGGGACATTTTGCCAATCTCACCTGCCCGAGATAACAGAATGGGAATCCTCTTGCATCGAAAAAAACACGTACTATAATGCCGCCGCTAGCCGGGCCTGTAGCTCAACTAGGTTAGAGCCCCCGGCTCATAACCGGGCGGTTTCCGGTTCGATTCCGGACGGGCCCACAAGATGTTTACTATATCGCCGTACCGGCTGGTCGGCGCGGCTTGAGCGGACGAGGAATCAAAGTTGCAAGAAGAACTGGCTGCCCTCGAAGAATTACAAAAACTCGACCTTGATATTCTGGAACTCAGCAACGAACTCGGTAGCATACCAATTGCCATCGAAGAGACCCGCGAGAACGTTTCTCACATAGGAGAGATCCTCGAGCGTGAGCGCGAACGTTTGCGGGAGTCCGAGGAATGGCGACGGGATCGCGAGAAAGCCGTCGAGCTTCAGAGCGATCTTCTCACCAAGAGCAAGGCCAAGCTACAACTCGCCCGCAACGAAAAGGAAAATAAGGCCGCCCAGCGTGAGATCGACACCATCCGAAAGAACATCCAGGAGCGGGAGAAGGAAACCCTGGATGTCATGGAGGCCATCGAGCAATACAGGAAAGCTATCGAGGAGCATACGGTGGAGTTCTCCGAGCTCGAGAAGCATCTGAAGGCCACCGAAGAAGAAGGCAACGAGCGTATGAGAGAGATGGAGTCGGCCATCGGCAATACGGAGGAGCGCCGCGCGCAACTTTCGAGCCGGGTTCCCGACAAGCTTCTGCGCCAGTACGAGCGGATCCACAAGCGCCTGGGCCTGGCGCTCGTGCCGGTTATCGAGGGCAGCTGCACCGGGTGCAACATCGGTCTTCAGCCTCAGATGTACAACCTCCTCCAGCGAGGGAACAAGATCTTCACTTGTCCCAACTGCTTTCGAATCCTGGTATACAAGAAAGTGGAAGATCCCGAGTCCGGCGCAGAGAAGCAGGACTGAGGTTTTTTTTTACTGTTGAAGCGGCTCAGGTGATCGCCGGTAAACCGACGTTTCGGCGTCGTTTGCGGGAGGAAAGTCCGAGCTTCGCAGGGCAAGGTGCCGGGTAACGCCCGGTGGGGGTGACCCCGAGGAGAGTGCCACAGAAAATATACCGCCCTGGGCCGCGAGGCCGGGGGTAAGGGTGAAATGGTGCGGTAAGAGCGCACCGGGGTCCCGGTAACGGGGCTCGCGAAGGCAAACCCCACCTGAAGCAAGGCCAAACAGGGAGCAGCCGTCTTTGGCGGCACGGATTGCCCGTCC
>JAUVAN010000362.1 GCA_030591725.1 Deltaproteobacteria bacterium | reverse complement strand
GTTGGTACTTACTACGGCGAGGCCGGATTGCTTCCCATCGAGGAGATCAACACGATGATAGACTCCTTCGGATGGGACGGCGGCTATCGCATTGTCGACAACCCGAACCTGGAACTCTGGAACGCGACGGGTCTCTGGCCCGCAGCACCCGGCGTCTTCGTTCTCAGCACAGAGGACATGACGGTTGTGGCCTGCGAGGCCTCCGGGGTTCAACTAGATCTGGTCGCTATAGTTGAAGGCCTGAATATCTGATTTTCTGTTCTTCGCCCTCTGATATACAATCCCCACATGAAAAACGAACGCAGGGTTGTTATTGGCCGATAACGCCGAGCCTGGAGACTATATTTTCCATTGTGGTCGGCCGGGCATTCGGGGATTTCTCCAGACACGCCATCACCACTTCCTCGAGCGCCGGGTCGATCGCTAATGGGACGGAGAGCTTGTGTATGGGAATGGGTCTGGACTTGATATGCTTGCGAAGCAGCTTGTCCGGATCCTTGTCCCAGAAGGGGAGAGTTCCGGTGAGCATCTCGTACATCATCACGCCGAGGGAGTAGATGTCCGTTCTTCTGTCGACCGGTTCGCCCATGGCCTGCTCCGGCGAGATATACTGAGGGGTTCCTATCACGTGACGGGTTGTCGTGATCCTCGGCGCGTCAATGATGTGGGCGATTCCGAAATCCACAATCTTGACTACGCTGTTGGCCTTGAGGCTGCGTGGGATGAGCACATTCTCCGGTTTGAGATCCCGATGGATCACTCCGGATGCGTGCGCGGCCGCGAGTCCCTGCGCGATAGCGGCGCTCAGGATGATCGCGCGTCCCGAATCGAGGGGGCCTTTTCGCAACAGGCGCCTCAGGGGAGGGCCGTCGACGTACTCCATTGCAATAAAAATCTCTCCCGATGCGGTCTCACCCACCTCGCAGGTCTTGACCACCGCCGGGTGATCGATTCTCTTTGCGGCTTGCGCCTCGTTGAGGAAGCGTTCCCTCATCCGGGGATCGAGAACGATGTCTCTGTGAAGAACCTTCACCGCGAAGAGGTCACCGCTATCGACTTTGCGAGCAAGGTAGACCGCCCCCATCCCGCCCCTGGCGATTCTGGAGTTTATCCGAAACCGGCCCATCAGGATTCTGCCGATCATCGGATCGGGGACTACCTTGACGATAGCTGGTCGAAGGGCAGGTACGCCGGATCTGGAAATAGGCGGTGTGCTCGATTCCATGGCTGCACTTATACCACATATAGGGAAAATACCAACGGGGCGGCATCCTGGATCCGAAACCCTTTTTCTCTTGAAAACCGGAGGTCTCGAAGGATACCGTGTTCCGTTGGTGGGAAGGACCCCATCCCGGCCTTCCCCTGAGATAGGGGAAGGGGAAGATGATGGAGGCCTTCTTTGAAGGAGAAATACATGGCCAGGGACACTTTGCTTTCGGATTTTGAGAAACCTTCCTACGAAGAGTGGAAAGAAGCGGCGACCGCTGCGCTCAAGGGAGCCCCTTTCGAGAAGAAGTTGCTGACCGCTACCCCCGAGGGGATCACCTTACAACCCATTTTCAACAAGAGCGACACAGAAGGAATCGCGCACATGGGCTCGGTTCCCGGCGCGGCTCCCTTCGTGAGAGGATCGAAGGCCCAACAAGGCCCGGGCGAACCCTGGGAGGTTTGCCAGAGAGTCTCCCGTGCCACGCCGGGGGAGGTCAACGATGTGCTGCTCCGCGATATCGAGCGAGGTTGCACGGGGGTGAACCTGATGCTCGATGCCGCCGCAGCAAGAGGAGTGGATCCCGACGGGGCCGATGAAGAAGAGGTGGGCAAGGACGGGGTTTCCATTGCGACGGCGGCGGATCTCGACGCGTGTTTGACAGGGATTGACGTGGCGGGCTTGCCCCTTACGGTGAACTGTGGCGACGCGGTGCTCCCCTTTGTCGCGTTGCTGGGCGCCCATCTGAAAAAGACGGGAAAGAAACCAGCCGATCTCCATGGAACAATAGGCTCGGATCCGCTCGGGGTCCTCGCGCAGCGCGGGAGCCTTTGCGTTCCGGTGGAGCATGCTTTTTCTGAGATGGCCACGCTCGCGAAGTGGGTTTGCGACAATGCGCCGGGATTGCGGACGGTGGTGGTCAGGACCCATCCGTACCACGAGGCGGGGGCGAGCGCGGTCGATGAGCTGGGGTTCGCCATCGCCACCGGTGTGCAGTACATGCGCGTGCTGGTTGAGAGCGGCATTCCGGTGAACGATGCGGCGCGGCAGATGTGTATGGAGTTCTCGGTCGACTCACGTTTCTTCATGGAGATCGCCAAGCTGCGCGCGGCGAGACTCCTGTGGTCCCGGGTTGTGGAGGTTTTCGGGGGAGACGAGGAGTACGGATGCTGTCACATCCACGTGCGAACTTCGAGTAGAAATCAGACGAAATACGATCCGTGGGTCAACATGTTGCGGACGACCACAGAGACATTCTGCGCAGCGGTGGCCGGAGCGGAGTCCATCGACGCGAGCCCCTTCGACGAGGCCGTGCGCGAGGCGGACGAGTTCAGCGCGAGGATCGCGCGAAACACGCAAGTCATCTTGAGAGAAGAGGCCAACCTCGGAAGGGTGGTCGATCCGGCCGGAGGCTCCTGGTACGTGGAGTGGCTGACGGATCAACTGGCTCACAATGCGTGGGACCTGTTCCGTGAAATAGAGAAAAAGGGCGGCATGAGCGCGGCGCTACAGGAGGGATTTCCTCAGTCCATTTGCGAAAAGGGGGCACAGGAGCGCGCCGGAAAACTGGCCGTTCGCTCCGAGATCCTGGTGGGGACCAACATGCATCCCAACCTCGGTGAGAAAAAGCTCGATCCCCGCGGGCCCGACTACCGGGAGCTGCATGCGAGCCGATCGTCAGAGGTGGCGGCGGCGCGGACCGGCGTGTCGGTGGCGCTCGAAGCGGGTTCGGATCAGGCAGTGGATACGGCAATTACTGCGGCCAAAGACGGGGCAACCCTGGGAGAGATTGCGCGGGCATGGAGATCCGGAGCGGGGGAGGGGGCCGTCGTCCCGCCTCTGCGGGTGTTCAGGAGCGCGCAGATGTTTGAGACTCTGAGAGAGCGCAGCGAGAACCACGAGCGTGAGACCGGCGCGCGTCCCGGGGTTTTCCTCGCCAACATGGGGCCCATTCCGCAGCACAAACCGCGGGCCGACTTCACAAGGGGCTTCTTCGAGGTGGCCGGTTTCGATGTCATCGGCAATGACGGCTTCGACGATCCGGGGGGGGCGGCGGACGCGACCGTCGATTCAGGGGCGCCCATCGTGGTGATATGCTCCACCGACCCGACATACCCGGAGCTGGTTCCACCGTTTGTGGCCAGGCTCAAGGAGAGATCTCCGAGCGTCATCATTGTGCTCGCGGGATATCCAAAAAAACAGATCGATTCTCACAAGGAAACGGGCGTCGATGAATTCATTCACCTTCGCGCAGACAACCACGGGATGCTCAGCGCATTCCTCGACAAGATAGGAGTCAGGTAATGAGAAAATCACCCGACTTCACCAAGATGGAATACACACGCTCGCCTTCGAAGGGCGAGGTAGCGGCGGGCCCCGTGTGGCGTACCAATGAGCAGATAGACGTAAAGCCGGTCTACACGGAGCAGGACATCGGCGATCTGGAGCACATGGGTTTCACCGCCGGAATTCCTCCTTTCCTTCGAGGACCGTATCCGTCCATGTACGTGACGAGGCCCTGGACGGTCAGGCAGTATGCCGGCTTCTCCACGGCAGAGGAGAGCAACGCGTTTTACAGGCGTAACCTTGCCGCAGGTCAGAAGGGGCTTTCAATCGCGTTCGATCTGGCGACTCATCGAGGATACGACTCCGATCATCCGAGGGTCGTGGGAGACGTGGGCAAGGCGGGGGTGGCCGTGGACTCCATCCTCGACGCCAATATCCTCTTCGCGGGTATTCCCCTGGACAAGATGTCCGTCTCCATGACCATGAACGGCGCGGTGCTGCCGGTGATGGCGTACTACATTCTCGCGGCCGAGGAGCAGGGGGTGAAGCTCGAGCAGCTCACCGGGACCATCCAGAACGACATCCTCAAGGAGTACATGGTCCGCAACACGTACATCT
>JAUVAN010000033.1 GCA_030591725.1 Deltaproteobacteria bacterium | reverse complement strand
GCATCGCGCTGTTCAATGTTTTTTGGGTGGCCACTCGGTCCTGGGGAACGAGTCGGGAGGCTCGTCGGCGGCGCTGTCGGGATCGAGCACCAGGCTGTTGATCTTGATTTCGGCGCCCTCATCGATCTTTCTTGGTTTGACCCATACGATCACGCGGCCCCCGACCGGGATCATCTCCACATCGTCGAACTTCGCGACGTGCCTGGCGGTGAACCCGTCCGCCGCGACCTTGACCTCCAACTCGTCGTCTCCGGCCAACGCAACACCGAATCCCACCCCTCTCGGTTCGCCGCACTCGGCCGCCTGGGGTCTGGGATCATCGTAGACCAGGTTGACCTCGCACTTCTCGGTTGTGAACTCCCTGAGCCACGCTTCTTTCGGCAGGTCGCCGTAGGCGAACCAGATCGGTTGCCAGGAGTTGATCTCCAGTTCGTAGACGCGGCGTCTGGCCCCCTTGGGGATCTGCTTTGCCGGCACCAACCTGCCGTCGGGAGAGAGGTAGAGCTTCTCGCCGTCTGACCCGCTTTTCGGCACGTCGTCCTCGTCCACTGCCCGACGATATGCTTTTAGCGGCTTGAGCCACAATTTGGTCTTTTTTGCCGTCTTGCGCACGCGCTTGAGCAGCTGCTTGCTCAGCGGATGCGGGCTTTTGAAGAGGATCCGCTTGGCGCCGAACAGGGTAGTGACCGTCTTCGATCCCTCGGGCAGCGACCCCTTTTCGCTCACGCACTGCTGGTCGCCGGCCAGTCGAATCTTCTCGTTGGGGGCGTGGACCACCGCCGGTCGTTCGTAGCTCGCATGCCAGCCGTTAATGCTCTCTCCATCGGGTAGCAGCACCTCGGCGGCCCAGTCCAGAATCGCCTGCTCGATGCCGACGGCGTGCTCGTCGAGCTTGGCCCGGACCTCTGTGCGCTCCGTCTCCCAGGGTTTGAGACCGCGGGCCTGCTGGTAGCACGGTTCTTCCAGTCTGGCGCCGTCGCCGCCGATCATATACGGCAAGCGCACCTCGCGGGTAGCCTCGTCAAGCACACCGAACGACCACACTCGGAAGGTGGGTTCGTCGACGTTTTTGGATGCCTTGACCGGTGCGGGAGACGGTTCCTCCGTCTCTTCCAGAGCAGCCCCGCAACCGCAGAAACTGACCAAGATCGTCCCCAGAACGAACGCTCTTTGTGCCTCGAATGTCAGAAACATCGGACCCCCTTCTCTCAAATGATTGAAAGGCAGTATATCGTAAGATGAGGAAGGATAACCAAATATTGACCGCAGACATTCTAAAACGTAGGGTCCGTTTGATTGTGTGCCGGGAAGGTCGGCGTGATGCTCGCCTTCGATATGGTTTCGCATGGAGAAAGAACAAATGAAGGTTTCAGAAAAAAAATACGTCGCCATTAGCTATAAATTGACCGTCGATGGTGAAGTCGCAGATCAGTCGTCGCCGGATCACCCGCTCGGGTTCGTTTCCGGAATGAATCGGATCATCCCCGGGCTCGACAAGGCGCTCGATGGGCTTGAAGTCGGCGATAAAAAGACCATCGATGTCAAGGCTGCGGATGGCTACGGAGAGGTGCAAGAGGAACTGCTTCAGGAGTTGCCCCGGAATAACTTTCCCGAAGATCTAAAAATCGAGACCGGCATGCAGTTTTCGGCACAGACTCCTCACGGCATGATGACTTTCAAGGTGGCCGAGGTAAAAGACGACGCCATCGTCGCCGATCTCAACCACCCACTCGCGGGCAAGGATCTTCACTTCGAAGTGGAAGTGATGGAAGTCCGCGACGCAACGGATGAAGACCTCAATCCTCACGCCGACTGCGACGGCTCACAGTGCCAAAGCTGCGGCGAGCACTAGAATTGTGGTAATCGTTTTGATCGTAGGGGCGGTCCCGAGTGACCCGACCTCTTAGTTCTTCTTCTTGAAGTCGAGCATGAACTGGGCGAGGCTGACAGCGCCTTCGATGGGCATGGCGTTGTACATGGAGGCCCGGCAGCCGCCGACTGAGCGGTGACCCTTGAGGCCGGAGAAGCCCGAGTCGAGCGCCTCTGCGATGAACTTCTTTTCCAGATCCTCGCTCGGCAGTCTCCACACGACATTCATTCGGGAGCGGGAAGCTTTGTCGACGGGGCAGCGGAAGTAGCCGTCGGATTCGTCGACGGCGTCGTAGATCGCGCCCGAGCGCTTGACGGCCAGATCCTCCAGGGCAGCGAGCCCTCCGATATCCTTCATCCAGTCGAGGGTCAGCTTCATCATGTAGATGGCAAACACTGGAGGCGTGTTGTAGAGGGAGTCCTTGGGCGCGTGGGTCTTGTAGGACAGGTAAGCTGGCAGGTTGTCCGCGGCTTTTTCAACAAGATCCTTGCGGATGATGACCACTCCCAAACCCGCCGGCCCCATGTTCTTCTGGGCGCCCGCGTAGATCATGGAGATCTTTTCAAAGGGCACCGGCCGCGACAAGATGTGCGAGGACATATCCACGATGAGCGGCACGTCGCCGGTGTCCGGATACTCCTGCAGTTCGATCCCGCCGATGGTCTCGTTGCTGCACAGGTGGACGTAGGCGGCGTCGTCGCCGGTCTTGATTTCGCCGGCGGCAGGCATGCGGGTGTATTTGTCCGCCTCGTTGTCCCAGGTCACCCGGGTGGCGCCGATCTTCTTTGCGTCGGAGATGGCCTTCTTGGCCCACGTGCCAGTGTTGACGTATTCAGCGGTCTTCCCTTTTACCATGAGGTTCATGGGTATCATTGCGAACTGGAGGGTGGCGCCTCCCTGGAGGAGCAGCACGTCGTAGTTGTCAGGTACTCCAAGAACCTCTCGCACGTTGGCCATCGCCGAGCTGTGCACCTTGTCGTAGTGCACTCCTCGGTGGCTCATCTCGATGAGTGACATTCCGGCGCCCTCGTAATCCAGAAATTCCTCTTGAGCTTTTTTGAGCGCAGGCACCGGGAGGGTGCAGGGGCCGGCGGCGAAATTGAATATCCTGTTTTCCATTGCGATTCCTCCCTACTTTGCGGTGAATTCCTCGAAGATCTCGACGCAGATGTCGCCGATCCGAAGCAGGTTCTCTTTACTAGACGCGCCGATGTGCGGCAGCATGACCGTGTTGGATGCGCTCGAGATGGGTGTGTTCTCGGGTGGATCCGAGTACCACACGTCGGTGCCGTAGCCCGCCAGCTTGCCCGATTCGAGAGCGGCGGCCACGTCCTCCTCCACAACGCATTTGCCTCGCCCGGTGTTGATGATGACGGCGCCGTCCTTCATCTTGGCGATGGTGTCCTTGTTAAACATCCCTTTGGTTTCATCGGTCAGCGGGGTGTGCAGCGAGATGTAGTCCGCGCCGGCGATGACCTCATCGAGGGTCTTCATCTCCGCGTGATCGGAGCTGTCCACGTACTTGTCGTAGGCGATGACATTCATTCCGAATGCCCTGGCACGAATGGCCACCTCGGTGGCGATGCGGCCGATGCCTATGAGTCCGAGGGTCTTCTTGAACAGCTCCGTGCGCTTGATCTGTTTCTTGCGCCAGTCGCCCTTGACCATGCCCTCGTGACCGAAGGGGATCCTGTTGGGAACCGCCAGCATCAGGGCCATGGCCACCTCGGCGACCGCCACTGAGGACGCCTTGGGTGTGTTGCGAACTTCGATTCCTTTGGATTTCGCGTACTCCACGTCGATATTGTCTATGCCGACACCGCCGCGGATGATGAGCTTGAGGTCAGGGGCGCTGTCTATGTACTCTTTTGTGCACTTGGTCTTTGAGCGAACGAGCACGGCCTCCGCCTCGCTCAGTCTTCCCTTGTCGTCGAAGACCTCGCCGAATTTGGTCAGTCGTTCGGACAGGGACGGGTCAAAAGCGTCGGAAATGAGAATCTTCATGGCTTTCCTCCTTGGTCTTTGAGCCGAGTTGATTGCCGCAGCAATTTATTGTTTTTTTGGCGGGAACACAACCTCATTGGGCCGGGTTTCCGATTCAGGTAAGAATCAACGCCAGGAGCGAGGAAAGCAATGTGCCGCGCGTCTGGATCGTATAACACCCGCAACCTGACTTCCCCGGGTTTAAGCCACCGTTGATAAAGGCGTCACCTCCGGCGTCCGGGTCGTCGCAATCCTCCACCGGGCCGTCGTCCGTGCGGGTGATGGTCCAGGAGACCGACATGGTCATGAGATTTTCGGGATCGACCATGACCAGGTTTGTGAGATCGGAAACAGTTACGGTGAGTTGATGTTCGCCTTGATCTACGCATTCGAAAAAGAATTCGAGGTTCGCGGAGTCGGACCACGACAGTAACTCTCCGTCCAGATCCCAGGTGTAGGTCAGGGTGTTCGGGGTGGGTTCGACCGCTTCGACCGAGAAGTCGATCGAGTCGCCATGGACGCCTTCGTGGGAATCCTGAGCGGGGGAGTATGTGTCCACGGGCTCCACGAATCCGTAGTAGGAAAGCACCATCTGTTCTGTGCATACGGCGCAGAAGTCGTTGTTCAATGAGCGCATGACGCACTCGTGGACCGGGCGGAAGAGCCCAACGGTCTGGTAGCACGCGCCCTCGTACGCGCCCACGGGTTCCTGGTTGTCCACGGCGGCGGATTCGGGAGTGGGAAGCGGCGTGTCTTCGTTGACCCAGTGATTCCACTTGAGGTCGTCTCGGTTGGAGGTGAAGGAGACATTTGGGTAGATGTCTTCGCAGACAAAACCGGGATAGGGGTTATCGTACTCGTCTCCGAGACCGGCGAAGGTGTGCCCGAACTCGTGGAAGGGAATATCGTTGGATATCGGGCTGGTGGAGGCGATGGCGACCGGGCCGCCGGATCCGCCGTATTGCTGGTCGTTGACGAGCAGCAGGACGACGTCGTGCGCCGGGTACTCGGCGCCCGCCACGGACAGGATGGTCGAGTAGTCGCAGCAAATGAGATGTTCGAGCCCCGCGCAATCGTAGGCACAGTCGTAAAACGTGTCGGCGTATTCGCTTGTTGAGGGGTGATCCGCGCCGGATTCGTTGGAGGTGGTCGAGATGGTTACGATGTTGAAAAATTCCCGATATTGTTTCGATGGCCTCTTCCCGAATAGATGATCGACGGCGTTTAGCGCGTCGGCGCCGAAGTCCTGCTGCTCCCCGGATGTGTAACCGTCACCCATGATCACGAGATCTATCCGGTTTTCCGACAGGCCGTTGTTTTCGACGATATCGAGGGTGTGTTGTCCCAGGACGGTGACTGCGGGCAGTGATGCGCAGAGAAAAGCCGCGATGGCAAGAACTCTCATGGTCGGATCTGGGCCAAAAGTTTTGCGTCCTTGCGGTCGCCGCCCGTCGTCGATCTGTAAAGGCGGATTACCCGGAGATCGTCGTACGCGGGAACGGTCAAGGTGATGATCCGTTCCTCCATGGGAACGAGCTGTCCCTCGAGCTGGCCATCCTCGCCGGGAACCTCTGCGCGAATGTGATCCTCCATGCGAAAGCCCCGCTCGAGGAGAACCTCGCCTGTGGAATCGTGTGCGCGATAGAAGGCCCTGGATTTTGAATGTGGATCCCTCCGGTTGATGGTGTTGGGGGCCTCGACGACGTCTACTACCTCCGCGCCATCCTGGGTGAGACGGATGGTGAGGCGCAACATGCGGTCCGGGCGTTCGCTCCGGTCAACAGGTGCGTTTTTAATGGATGAAGGATGGACGTTGCCGTTGGCGCCTCCCGGATCCGCCGGTCCCCTGGAACTGCAGGAGCCCAGCGCGAGAAGAATTATCGCAACAGGCACTACAGATGGATGAAAGGACATGGCGATCAGGAACGGCTTGCGAGCAGTCTCTTGACCTTGAACAGGAGGTCCGCAAAATTGAAAGGTTTGTCTATGTGATCGTCCGCCTTGTACAGGGGCGAGGTCATCTCATTTAAATTCTCCCCGATGCCGGTGAGGATCATCACCGGGGTATCGGATATCTCTTCGGTGGATCGGATGGACTTGCAAACTTCCCAGCCGTTCATCCGGGGCATCATCACGTCGAGGATGACCGCATCGGGCCTCTTCTCCTTGACCAGATCCAGTGCATCGACACCGTTTGAAGCAGTGATGATTTCACATTCGAGGACCTGGAGCCTCTTGAGGAGGATCCCTATCAATTCGGGGTCGTCATCGGCGATCAGGAGCAGGGGTCTTTTTTTGTTATCAGTCATCTGTTTCCAGGCTGGCTGAAAATCCCGTCCATGTCAACGAGCCCGAAAGAATAGCTTTGATTGACAACGACAGCGTGCCGAATATCATCAGGCAGGCATAGGGCTTGTGATGATGGGCTCCAGCAGCATGGAGAAGACAATAATGTGGTATCGCAGTTTGGCACTATTCACAGTGTTGGGGATTGTTCTTTCGTTCACAACGGGGTGTGTGGAACAGAAAGAGAACAATAATACAGCAGGCGCCGACTACTCTGCCTGCGATCCTGTCCCCATCAATAACCAGATAGTGATCTGCGATGATTTCAAGCTGGCGGTGGAGGAAATGTGCGGTTTCAACCTTTCAGTGGAACCGTGCGGTTGCGCGGCGGCAATCACGGGTTGCACAGAGGACCAGGCCTGGCTCTCTACAATTCTCGACTGCAGGACAAGCGCCACTGATTGCCCCTCGTACATCAATTGCGTCGGAGCCGTCGGCGAGAGCCCGAGCGGATGCAAGCCTCCCGTGGAATGGGACTGCATCGTAACATCCACTCCATCCTGATCTTGCCCGACCAAACCTGCATGTTGTCGATGCTCCCGGAAAAGCTTTCGGATATGGCGGTCGCCCTGGGGTTGCCGGGTTATCGGGGCTCTCAGCTTTTTTCCTGGATTCACAAGCGGGGAGTTACGAACCTGGAGGAGATGACCAACTTGCCCGGAGCGTTGAGGGATCATCTGGCGACCCTCGGGCCGATCCTCCCAATGAAAACGGGAACAGTGCTTCGCTCCTCGGACGGAACACGCAAGCTGGAGGTTGTTCTTGCGGACGAGGCGAGGGTGGAAACGGTGCTCATCCCGGAGGGTAACAAACTCACCCAATGCATCTCCACCCAGGTTGGCTGCGCGGTGGGTTGTATCTTCTGCCGCTCCGGCAAGGACGGACTGCGGCGAAATCTGACTGCGGCGGAGATCCTGGGGCAGATCTTCGTTGGCAAGGGTGAGCACCTTGGCGGCGAGCGCCTGAGCAACGTGGTGTTGATGGGAGTGGGAGAGCCGCTGCACAACATCGATCGGGTGCTGCGTGCGGTCGAGCTCATGGGGCATCCCGACGGTCTCGGGCTCTCGAGCAGGAGGATCACCTTGTCGACCGTGGGTATCCCGTCGGGGATCGATCGTCTCGCGAAGGCCACCTCGGGTAAGACCGCCCTGGCCATCTCCCTCCACGCGGCCGATGAGGAAACCAGGAAGCGCCTGGTTCCCGGGGTCAGCGCGAGCCTTGTGGACATCGTCGAGGCGCTGAAGAGATATCCCCTCCCAAAACGGCGGCGCTTCACAATCGAGTACGTGTTGGTGAAGGGGATAAATGACAGTGACGGCGACGCGAGGAACCTGGTGAGGCTCCTTTCGTCGCTGAAGGTGAAGGTCAACCTCATTCCCCTCAACCCACACGACAAGACCGACCTGATGCCTCCCGACGAAGGGCGCGTCGCCGCTTTTCAGAAGATCCTCACGTCGAGGGGGGTATCCGCCTTCCTGCGCAAGCGGCGGGGAGCCGACATCAATGCCGCGTGTGGGCAACTGCTGGCGTGAGAGAAAGCCGCTGGGAACATGCGATGTTGATAGGTGAAAGCAGTCAAGTGTGCTATTCTATGCGCGCCTGGAATCTCGCAACTTCCAGATTACATGCCTATGACCATGTATTGTCCCATCTGTCGCACCAATTACTCCGACACGGAGAAGTTCTGCCCTATTGATGGGATGAAGCTTTTCTCCAGGAAAGATGAGTTCGCAGGTACGACCATCGCGGAGCGCTACCAGTTGCAGAAGAGGATCGGCGCCGGGGGAATGGCCATTGTTTACAAGGCTCTGGATCTCCATACCGATGAGGTGAGGGCGGTCAAGATACTGAGGCCCGAGCTTGCTGCGGACGCCAAGCAACGCATCAGATTCCTGCGGGAGGTCAAGGTTGCCCGTGCGGCCTGGCACGATGGAATCGTCGAGATCTTCGAGTTCGGGGTGTTACCGGACGGCAACGCGTTTTTCGTGATGGAATATCTGGATGGGATCACGCTGGCCCGGCGCCTGGATGGCGGTTTGTTGCCCCTCGCCAAGATTTTCGACATCATACTTCAGGTGTTGAGGGCTCTTCACATGGCGCATACTCTGGGAGTGGTCCACCGGGATATCAAATCCGAGAACATCATGCTGGTCGAGGATTCCGACGGGATGGAACGCATCAAGATTCTCGATTTCGGCCTGGCGCGCATGAAGGGCGATCTCAGGCTCACCGCCACCGGGCAGGTTTTCGGAACCCCCGAGTACATATCGCCGGAGCAGGCAACGGGAGGGGAGGCGACACCCGCCTCGGATCAGTACGCCGCCGGTATCCTGTTCTACGAAATGCTCACCGGCCGCACGCCTTTCGCCGGGGCGCCTGCCAAGGTGCTGTTCGCCCAGTTCAAGAGCAAACCAGTGCCCCCGTCCAGGACCGCGATATCCCGTCCCGTGCCCGGGAAGGCCGATCCGGTGGTCCTCAAGATGCTCTCCAAGATTCCCGGGGATCGATACGCCGATGCCGAGCATGCTGCCGCCGCAATCGAAGGTCTCGCGAAGCAACTCCTGTGATCGCCGTTACCCGCAGGTACCTGCCAGTTCCCGTCCTCCTCGCTTCCATGATGATCGCCGGGTGCCTTCCGTGGGCCGGTGTGGTGGATCGGGGTGATACCGGATCGCTGGGGACTACGTCCCGAGGAATTCTCCTGGATGGTGATCATCTTGCGGCCAGAGGGGAGCATTTCCGTTTTTATCGCGCGAGGGATCGACGTTACGGGATTCGAGAACTGACGGGCCTCGTGCAGAGGGTGTCCGAGACATTGGGGCGCGAGTTTCCAGGGACGGTGCTTCTCCTTGGAGATCTGAGCGGGCAGGGCGGGGGATTCATCAGCGAGCATCACTCCCATCGCAGCGGGCGGGATGTGGATCTGGCGTTCTTCGTCACCTCTCCGTCGGGGAAGGCCATTCACGGGTGGCCCCTCATGCGATTCGATCGTTTTGGAGCGGGCCTACGAGAAGAGAAGTCCTGCCGGTTCGATGCGGAGAAAAACTGGATGGTGGTGGAGGCCCTCATCGCCGATGAGGAGAGCCGTGTTCAATGGATTTTCGTGAGCCACGGGCTGAAGGCGCTCTTGCTGGAGTGGGCGCTGAATCACGAACGGGACATCGAGATCATTCGCCGGGCCGCGTCGATCCTGCATCAGCCCGGGGATTCCGCCTCCCACGACGATCATTTTCATGTGCGGATCTATTGTCCGGACGGCGCCGCAGGCGCCCGCTGCAAGAACCTGGGACCAGTATGGCCGTGGGTTGAATTCAGGGCGACGCAGGCGTCGCCCCTACGAGAAATGTCCGACAAGGACCTGCTGGCCCTGGCCCTGGATTAACGTCGGACAAACGTCAAACGACAAACTTGAATATCCTTCCAAGGTGCCAGTCATCTTTATTCCGTAATAATTTCGCCAGCTTGAGGCTTCCGGCGTGTGCCGGTTCTGAAAGTGGGGTATTGTGCGTGAGGGACGGGGAGTAGGAATAGAAGGCAAGGATAGCGTGAACGATACCAGCAGCGCGGCATTCGAAAAAATCCGTGAGTCAGCGAGACATTGGAAGGTTAACGTCACAGAACACGCGTATGATGAAGCCGACCAGGACGGCATCTCGATGGTTGATGTGATCGATACGTTGCCGGGTGGTGAAGTTATCGAGAACTATCCGGATGATCGGCGCGGCGCCAGTTGTCTCGTGTTGATCTACATCGGTGCGGAACGGACGCCTGTTCATGCCGTTTGCGGTTACGATGAGGAAACAGAATATGCTATCATCGTTACAGTGTATCTGCCCGACCCTCAACGATGGTCGAGCGATTACAGAGAACGTCGGAGAATGAAATGAGCATTTCAAAATGCATCAAGTGCGGGTCGTCGGACCTGGAAACAAGGCGTGTCGAAAAGATCGTGCGCGCAAATGTGAACGCCGCGGTTGTCAAGGTGGACATGACCGTTTGCCGTTCTTGCAACGAACGATATCTAGGTCCCGACGCGATTCGTGCGCTGGATAACGTAAAAAGGCGTCTCATGAATGACGATCTCGCCGGGTTCGAGAACCTCGGGCATCTTTTTGTCGATGCGTCGTGTTGATAAAGAACCTTCAGTTCGCCCCTACTAATCATCATCCACATTCACTTCAATCTCGAACAACTCCTCGGTGAGGTCTACGATGGTGTCTGCTCTGCCGGAGAGCTCCTGGTTGGTGGTGCGTAGGCGATCGGAGATGACCTGCAGGAAGCTCCAGAGGAGCTTGGTGGCGAGCCGGGGTTTTTTTCTGATGATTTCAAAGAAGTTTGTCCGGCCTATTTGAAGGAGCTTGGAGCCGGTGATGGCGGTGACGCTGGCCGATCGCGGCGCCTTGTCGATGAGCGCCATCTCTCCGAAGTGGTCGCCGTCGCGAAGGGCCACGATCTCGGTTTCGCCCTTGTGCACCTTGACGTTTCCCTTCAGCACGATGAAGAGATCTTCGCCCTCGTCGCCCTCCGAGATGATCTTTTCGTTGGGGCCGACATCCTTCACGGTGGTGATGTTCATTATCATTACGAGTTCGTTATAGGTCAGGAACTTGAAGATCGGCATGCGCCGGATGGTTTCGATCTTCAGCTCGATTTCCTTGTTGAGCTCGGAGGCCTTCCCCTCGGCGTCCACGAGACGGACCACGATGGCGGTGATGTTGTCCTTGCCACCGCGCTCGTTGGCCATATCGATGAAGGCTGCGGGGATTTCCTTGAGGTCATCCACGCCCTCAACGGCAGGTTCGATCTCTTCGTTTTTCAGGTAGCCGGTGAGACCGTCCGAGGCGAGAAGGAACAGGTCGCCCGGCAACACATCGAAATCCATGGTGTCCGCTTCGACGCTCTCGTACACGCCCACGGCGCGGGTGACGGCGTTCTTGTACGGGGAGTTCTCGGCCTCGGAGGCAGCCAGTTTTCCACGTTTGATGAGCTCGTTGACCAGGGAATGGTCCTCGGTCAGTTGCACCACTCTGCCCCCGCGAAGGAGGTAGATCCGGCTGTCTCCAACGTGGGCGATGAATCCCTTGTTGCCGATGATCAGGAGGCCCGACAGGGTTGTTCCCATTCCTCGCTTTTCGGTTTCCTTCTCGGCGAGCTCGTGGATCTCCGCACAGGCTTTCTGCACTGCGTGCTCGAGAAGGCTCAGAACATCACGGGTGGAGGCTATCTGGGAACCCTCCTTGTACGAGTCCAACAGATCCTTGTTCTGGCGAACCACGTCTCTCATCTGGTTGACCGCAATGCTCGAGGCGACTTCTCCGGCTGCATGACCGCCCATTCCGTCAGCCACCACGAACAGGTTCAGCCCCTTGTCCACCAGGAAGTTGTCTTCATTGTGATCTCGGACCCGACCTACGTCGGTCGCCGCCCAGAAATGAACGTTATCTCCAGCATGTGTTTGCGCCATACATACCCTCCCCAGGGTGTTCGATTGAGGAACCCTCAAAATAGCAGAGAAATCCCGGCCATGTGAAGGCCTATGTAGTGTTGTTTCACAATTGAGCAATGTGTAAAATTCATCAACTGTTCGGATTGTGCAAATACTGTAAGGGCTCGCTCAAAAACAACTTCCCATTTTGCACCGCCGATCCATCCCGTCCGGCTGCGTTACTCCTCCTCGAATTGGCCCTGCCAGTCCTTCGTCGTCGTGCCTTGCCAGACGGGCGCCTCGACGCTGCAAAGCTGGGAATTTATTCTTGTGCGAACCCTAAGACGAACGAAAATGCGAGATTGTTCTTTATATGAGAACATTTGTATGGAAAAAAATGAATGACTTGACAACTAACTTGATGAACGTGGGTTGTTTGCATGGACCGGTTTACCCCGGCAAGGGATGCCGACAATGATTTATCCGGGAGGAAACATGAAAAAATCAGGGTTTGCGATCATTGTAACCTGCCTTGCGGTCTGTCTGATCGCGTGTGAGGACGGCGGCGGATCAAACTTGGTTTTCGACTCGGGCGCCGATACCGACACGGACACTGACAGCGATACGGATTCGGACAGTGATTCGGATACGGATTCGGACAGTGATTCGGATACGGATTCGGACACCGATTCGGACACCGATTCGGACAGTGATTCGGACACCGATAGCGATACGGACAGCGACACGGACACGGATATGGACGCCGGTCCCGGTTGCGTCGACAACGACAGCGACTGGTGGTGTCTGCCGTTCGACTGCAACGACAGCGACTCCACCATCTATCCCGGCGCACTGGATATAGAAGGCGACGGCATCAACCAGGACTGCGATACGGAGACCGACGAGGGCGCGCCGGATACGGACATCACCTGCGGCGAAAGCGATCTGCCCATCACCATCGATCACGCCAAGCTGATGATCCTGCTCGACTACTCCGGATCCATGAACAGCGGAACGCCGAACAAATGGACCTCTGCCAAGAACGCGCTCAACGCGGTGCTCACGGGCCCCCTGGCGGCCGGAATCGTTGACTTCGGATTCGAGTACTTCCCCATCGGCACGGGTTGTGTCCTTCATTCCTCGGTATTCATGGATTGCGTGCCGGGCGCCCCCTACGCCTCCAGCATCGCCACGGCGATCAATGGGCTGTCCACACCCGCCGGCACCAATCTCACTCCCCTGTACCTGGCGATGGCCAAGTTCCTCAACAGCTTTTACGCGCCCAACTTCCTCAACGTGGCGGCCAATCCCAACGCCTATCTGGTGCTGGTGGCAGACGGAGACGACCACTCATCGTGCGGCGGACACTCGTCGGCTCAGGTCGGCGCCATGGCGGCCAGCCTGAACGCCGCCGGAGTCACTACCATCATGGTGGGATTCGGGACCGGGGTGACCACTGCCACGCTCAACGCGGTGGGTATAAACGGGGGGTTCACGGGATACCCGGCGGGAGACAACTACTTCACAGCGGAGAACGCGACCGAGTTCGAGGACGCCATCGAGGACATCGTGGCCGGCATCGTGCCGTGCATCTACCCGGTGCCTCCGCCCTCGAGCCCGTCCTATGATCCCGACGAGGTGAATTTCTATTTCGACGGCGTGCTCGTGCCGTACAACTCCGACTGCAACCAGACTCCTCCGGGAGTGGATATCGGTTGGAGATGGACGACCGTACTTCAGGACGAGGTGGAGTTCTGCACAATCACCTGTCAGGATATCAAGGACGGCAACGTCACCGATATTACAGCCACTTTCGGCTGCCCATCAGCGACTTCTTGACCATCGGAGGAATATTGAAAAAGCCGGAATTTGCGGTCATTGTGGCCTTTCTCGCGGTCTGCCTGATCGCGTGTGATGACGGTAGCGGATTAGTATTGATCTTCGATTCTGGCACCGATGCCGACACGGACACCGATACGGATACGGACACTGACTCGGATACTGACTCGGATACTGACTCGGATACTGACTCGGACACCGATACCGATACGGACAGCGACACCGATACCGATACCGACATGGACGCCGGTCCAGGTTGCATTGACAACGATAGCGACTGGTGGTGCCTGCCGTTTGATTGCAACGACAGCGACTCTACTATCTACCCCGGCGCACTGGATGTGGAAGGCGACGGTATCAACCAGGACTGCGATACGGAGACAGACGAGGGCGCGCCGGATACGGATATCACCTGCGGCGAGACAGATCTGCCCCTGACCATCGATCACGTCAAGCTGATGATCCTGCTCGATTACTCCGGATCCATGGCAGGCGCCAAGTGGACCTCGGCCAAGAGCGCCCTGTATCAGATCTTGGTGGCCGGCTCACTGCCGTCCGGACTCGTCGATTTCGGATTTGATTTTTTCCCCCGCAGCGGAAGCTGCGGAATGGCCACATACGTGCAGACGGACTGTGCCTGGGGCCCGACCCATGCGACCAATATCTACAACTACATCAACGCCATGCCCTCTCCGACGGGTCTGACGCCCATGTATCTGTCGATGAATCAGTTCATCAATACGATGTATGCTTCTGTTTTTCTCAACACGGTCGCCAACCCCAACTCTTATCTGGTGCTCATCGCCGACGGTGACGACTACGGATGCGGCACGTACAGCGATACTCAGCTGGGCAATATGGCAGCGACCCTGTCCAGCGTCACCGGAGTCACTACCATCATGGTGGGTTTTGGGAGCGGGGTCTCCACGAGTACCCTCTTGACCATCGCGAACAACGGTGGATATCCAAGCTACCCGCCGGCGGGATATTTCACCGCTGACAACGCAGCCCAGCTCGAAGCCGCACTTGAAAGCATCGTCAACGACGTTATACCGTGCATCTACCCGGTGCCTCCGCCCTCGAGCCCGGACTACGATCCCGACGAGGTGAATTTCTATTTCGACGGCGTGCTCGTGCCGTACAACTCCGACTGCAACCAGACTCCTCCGGGAGTGGGCATAGGTTGGAGATGGACGACCCCCGCCCAGAACGAGGTGGAGTTCTGCTCCGTCACGTGTCAGGAGATAAAGGACGGCACCGTCACCGATATTACAGCCACCTTCGGTTGCCCCTCATCGACTTCATGACCCCATCCCGGCCTTCCCCTGAGATAGGGGAAGGGGAAGATGATGGAGGCCAGCTTCAAATTCATCCCGGCTCAGCGAGTGGCCAGATCGTTGCGCAGGGAGATGCGACGTTTTGCGCAGCTCTGGACGAGGCGTTCGGCCTTGTCGAGGGAGCTCGTGACATCGTCCACAGCGGCCTGGGCTTTCTTTCTCAAAGATGAGAGGGCGTCGACCCCGGCATCTCGCTGTGTATCGAGGCTGGATTCGACCGCCGCCACCTGGCTGCGCGCTGCGTGCAGCTTGACCGTGGACGCGCCGAAGGCCTCGTAGGCGGATACGCACAGATCCCTGGCTCCTCTCACCCTGGGATCTACAATTTTCATCTGTTCGATCTGTTCCAGCCGATGGATCCAATCGGCCTCGGGGGCGTTTGCCAGGGAGGTGAGTGCGTTCTCCAGGTTGTCGAATTCGCCGCGACCGTCGTCGCCCGAGGAGCAAGCCGCAAGGGCGAGCATAATTACGATACTACAGATCGAGCGCATCACAGATCATCCAGCCTTCGTTTTTATTGGGGGTGATGATATTGCACCAACCGCCCTTCTTCTTGATGAATCGAACCTGGTTCCCCGAGCTGATTTTGCCGATGATATCGCCGTCCACCGGGGTCTTGCGCACGCGAACCCGGTCCTTGGTCACATCCACGAGCCGCCCCTTTCCCGCAACGTACTTTGCCGCCTTCTTGGCCTCATCGGCTTCCTTCTTTTTGGCAGCGTCGCCAAAGAGCACAGTGAAGAACAACCGGTAGCGGGCGAACTTGTGGTCGATACCGTGGATGGGTAGTCCGGACAGGGATTCCCTCATGCACGAGCCGATCTCCGATGATTTGTTAATGTCAGACGAGGCACCGTTCCAGAAGCTGATCTTCATCTTGGAAAAATCCACCTCGCCGGCGACGCTGAGCTTGCCGTGGGAGTTCTTTCCGGCTTTCTGTTCGCGGCATTTGTCCACGATGTACAGGCGTGTCGAGAAACGCTTTTCCAGGATGGTGAGCCGGTCACAGTCTGCTCCCGTATGCTCTATGCCGTCGCTGTCCCAGCACTTGAGATAGAACGCTTTTCCGTCGATCGCCACTCCGTCGGGAGTCTTGCCGGGTGGCACTTCGGGGGGGGCGTCTCCCTCGTTCACGGCTCCACTCGCCGTGCCGTCCTGTGGTGCGTAGCCCATGGGCTCAGCGGCCTGGGGAGCTGGAGATTCCGAAGGTGCATATCCGCCCATTGTATCATTTTGCTGAGCAACAGAGGTTTCGTCAGGGATCAGTTCCTCGCCATCGAGTTCGTCGGATGGAGATGAAGGGCGCAAGAAGAGAAAGACCAGGGCGAAGCCGGCCAGAAACGAGACCAGGGCCAGGATGAGGATCTTGACGACCTCGACCTTTTCACCCTTGCTGGGCTGCGGTTTCTTATTGTATTCGTCGTGTGGTTTCTTCGTCATCTATGTAACTCATTCAAGATCGATAGCATTGATGCTTTCTTTTGGGGTACCAATACTGACAAAGAAGGGCAAGTTCATGGACGGACTGAATGAGCGTGGGGTTGAAGAAAACGAAAAAAAAGGCGAGGAAAATCCCGTGTCTTCGAGAAACAAACTGATAGCCATCGCAGTGGGGCCCATCGTGGCCCTGTCGCTCTTCCTGTACCTGGGGGTGGCGGACTTCTCCGTCGTGGAGGCGCAAGGGGAAGGCGTGGGGCTGATCAGGCAGTGGCTTGCCATCCTGTCGGCACTGTACGTGATCAACTACGTGGTGGCGTGGAAGTATCGTTCCTCGTGGCACATGACCATGGGGCGATTACTCGTGTGGGGCGCGGTGGCCTATCTGTGCATCAGCCACACGGTGGATCTTTTCGGCGAGAACCGGGAAATGGTGTGGCAGATCGCCGGTTCGGACGGCCCCGGGAGCGTGGAGTTCATCTCCCTTCTGAGGGCGCGCCTCGCGGGATGGGTCGTATGCCTGGCCATGTCCCTGATCTGCATCGCCGTGGGGTTTGAGAAAGATACTGCTGAAGAAAAGGAAGATTCCGAGTAGGGCGGTCCTACATCCCCTGATAATACTCCTCCACTGCGGCTACCTGGGCGGAGGTTTCGATTGATCCCGGGCTGAGTTGCCTGATGCGAGCGATGGCGGCGGTGGCGGTCATGCCGGTGTGAACCAGGTAGACGGCAAGCATGGTTCCCGTGCGGCCCTTTCCGGCGGCGCAGTGCGCTCCCACACGGCCTCCCTGACCGATGACACCGGAGACGGTGGTTGCGAAGGTGGTCATCTGCTCCATGGTTGGAGCCTGAAAGTCCGGGATGGGAAGATGAAGACCGTTGATACTGTGTGACGCCAGGTCGGTCGGGGAGATTGGTTGCTCGGTAAGAGAGACCAGGATGTCGATTTTCTGCGCTTGCAGGAAATTCAGGTCGTTTTTGATGGGCACGGTCGCGCCGGGTCGCGGCATGCCCGCGATCTTTTCGTTTACGGCCCAGTAAAAACCGTTCTGCATCTTTGAGACCTCCGTGTCCGTGCAACCGCAGGCGATCATGAGAAGCGCCAGGATCAAGACAGGTATGCGTGTTCGCTCAGGGTTCATGAGCAGAACATTAGATCGAAAATCAGGGAGTTGGCCAACTATTTACTGGCGGTGAGGGTGCGATAACGGTTGCCGGACGGACCTTCCATCCATTTCTTGAGGGAGCCCGGCACTCCGAGTATGGCGCGTTCCAGCGCCCGAGACAGGCTCGACCCGAGGATGCTGACTATGCCCATGGGGACCTGTACGGCAACCGCGTAGGTCACCAGGGTGCTTCCGTCCTTCTGGGGAAAGAGCCGCCAGTAGCCGCGTGTCTCCTCGATGTCGTGGGGCTTGTTCTTGACCAGGTTGAACGAGAGCATGTTCTTTTTGGCGTCGCGTTCCACTTCCACGAAGTACGAAACACTGAGAAGCCTGTGCCCCTGCTCCATGCGTATAAGCGACCGGTTTCCCTTGCGGGATACCTCCTTCACCGAGACGGTGTTGGGGTATACTTTGTGGTACGCATTCCAATCCTCTATCGCTGCCCAGACTTCGTCGATGGGCGCGTTGATGACGGTGTATCCCGTCCCGCCGAAGAATCCGTCCACGCCCGACTTTGCAAGGGGTTTCTTGACGGTCTTGCCTGCGGCCAGTGAACTCTTTTCCTTTTTTGTGAAGGAAACCGCATGGGCCTGGCTCACGACCATCAGGCCGCCGACGACAGCGAATATGACCAGTAGTGTCTTTGCCATGGTTTTCATTGTGGTAGCTCCTTTTTTCTTCTCTATCTGGATAAACGAACGGAGAGGATCGAAAATGTAAAAAAAAGAGTTGGGGTGCTTTTTTTGAATAAAGAAGTTTCTTCCTGATACGGCCGGGGTGGCATCCCGGCGAAGAAACGATAACGCCTACGTTGTGTCAGTCCATTTTAGCTATTCCCTGCATATTCTCTCGAAACAGTTGCGTGCATTGCCGACAAATGGTTCAAT
>JAUVAN010000200.1 GCA_030591725.1 Deltaproteobacteria bacterium | reverse complement strand
GGAGAATACAACGTTGATAGGCCAGGTGTGTAATCGTGGTTAACACGTTTAGCTAACTGGTACTAATTGCCCGTGAGGCTTGACCGTGTGTCTAAGGAGCGTGAGATTATTTGAGATCAAGGTTTTGTCCAGGAGATATTTGTTAACGGACTTGGTTTTTTGAAAATTTGAATAGGAAAGAAAATAGGTCCTATAGGTCCTATTTAGAGTTTTCCGGCGACGATAGCGGAGGGGTCACACCCGATACCATTCCGAACTCGGAAGTTAAGTCCTCCAGCGCCGATGGTACTGCAGAGGTGACTCTGTGGGAGAGTAGGTCATCGCCGGGTTTATTTTTTGCCCAGTCGAAGTAAAATTCGGCTGGGCTTTTTTTTTGACCTGCATGCGCGCAAGGTCGATGCCGATGCTTTCAAGTCCTGGGGGTGTTCATCCAGCGACCCGTCCGAATGCAAACAGCATGGCTGGAAAACTCCAAGGAGGGGGGCGGAGCACGAAGGGGAAATCCTTATTGGTATCTTCATTTGTTTGATTGTTTCAAATCGAACTGCATGGTCGGAATCCGCCGACGGGGAATCGTGACACGAAGAGAAATCCAGGCCGAAAAACCCTTATAGTAGCACTACTTATGCCACTATGTCACAAAAGACACATTGCAGTGAAAGTGAAAAAAAATGGTTTTCGCATGATGTGGCTCATATCTTTTGTCCATCCCGGTGGTGTCTTGTTAATCAAGTTTGGCTCAAAATTTTTTTGGGAAATTTGAAAAACAAGACTGGAAATCAAGCCGGTCTTAAAAAGGTTGCGATGCTTTTACAACGGAGGACAATGTGAAAAGGGTTTCAAGACGATTGTTCATCGGAATTACCGGGGCAAGCGTTGTCAGTTGGCAACTCATCGGTTGCGATGACGACAAGAAAACGCCGCTGGTAGATGCAGGACCTGATGGGGGTGGAATCTGCGCCATAGACGCTGAGGTCCCCCCGGCGTGGGAAGACAACACTCATCTCAAGTACGGTGCGGTCAGCACTACGATTTGCCCGTACTGTGGTTGTGGTTGCGGCGCGATCGTGACAACGGTTGGCGAGGGCGCCGACGCGCAGGTGGTGAACATCGAGGGCGATCCCGATCATCCGGTCAACCGCGGCGCGCTCTGCTCCAAGGGCCAGGCGCTCTACCAGATTCGCAACAACGAGACGGGCTTCAGGCTGACCACGCCGCGTGTTCGTCGCGCCGGTGCGACAGAGTGGGAAGATGTCGACTGGCCTACCGCAATCAGCGAGATTGCGGCCAAGATCCGAACAACGCGCGACGCCACCTTCGAAACGACCGATGGTAGTGGCCGGACGGTCAACCGGACAACCGGAATTGCCTCACTCGGCGGCGCGGCACTCGACACAGAAGAGTGCTACCTGATCGTCAAGGCCATGCGCGCAATGGGCTTGGTGTACATAGAACACCAGGCACGAATATGACACAGCGCCACTGTCGCCAGTTTGGCGGAGACTTTCGGTCGCGGTGCCATGACCAACCATTGGGTCGACATGAAGAACACAGATGTCGCGATGATTATCGGCTCCAATGCTGCCGAGAATCACCCGATGTCATTCAAGTGGCTCCAGGAAGGTCGCAAGAATCGCGGCACCAAGATCATCGCAGTTGATCCCAGGGTCACGAGAACCTCGGCGGTGTCCGATTTGTACGCACCCATCCGATCCGGTACCGACATTGCGTTCATCAACGGCATCATCAATTATGCGTTGACCCGCAGTAGATATAACTATGATTACATTCGTTACTATACAAACGGGTCAATGCTCATTAACAGTGGCTACAATTTCGATCCGAGCACCGGCTTCTTCTCCGGTTTCTCCGGTTCGGGAACCACGAGCACAGGTTCTTATGACAAGTCGACTTGGGCGTACCAGACCGACGAGCAGACCGGTGCCGACGGCGCTGTAACCAGCGGTTCCAATATTCTGACCGCTGCGAGCGGCACTTTCTCGACCGACCTGATCGGACGAAAAGTGTCCATAATCTCGGGTGCCAACACCGGCACGTTCACCGTCGAGGGCGCCACCGCTACCACGTTGACTCTCACGGGTTACGCGCCTACTTCGACCGAGACCGCTCTCGATTGGGTCCTTCCTGGAATTCCCATCAAGGACCTCACCATGTCCGACCCGAACTGCGTGTTCAACATCATGAAGGATCACTACTCCCGGTACACCCCCGAGATAGTGGAGAAGATCACCGGATGCCCGGCCGACAAGTTCCTCCATGTTGCCGAGCTTTACACATCGACCGGTCAGTCCGACAAGTGTGGAACAATCCTTTATGCCATGGGAACCACGCAGCACACTTACGGCACCCAGAATGTCAGGAGCTATGCAATTCTGCAGCTGCTCATGGGCAACACCGGTCTTTCGGGTGGAGGCATCAATGCGCTCCGCGGCGAGTCCAATGTTCAGGGCTCCACCGACATGGCGTTGCTGTACCACATCCTTCCGGGTTACCTGAAGACTCCGCGTGCGTCCAACACCACGTTGGGTCTGGACACCAGCACCGGCAATTCTATTGTTTACGGTCAGGATCAATATGATCCAACATTCATGGGGTTGACCGCGGCGCAGCAGGATGAGGCCAAGGCATCATTCCTGTGGAAGTGGACCCCTCAGAACAACGATCCGCAGAGCGCCAACTGGTGGCAGCATTCTCCCAAGTACATGATCTCGCTGCTCAAGGCTTTCTACGGCGACGCTGCAACTGCGTCGAATGATTTCTGTTACGATCATCTTGGCAAAATCGATGATGCCACCAACTATTCTCACATGTCGATTTTCGACAAGATTAATGACGGCACGATCACGGGGCTGATTTGTTGGGGCCAGAACCCTGCAGTGGGCGGCCCCAGCGCCGGTTTCGAGCGAAGGGCCATGGCCAAACTCAACTGGATGGTGTGTATCGACCTGTGGGCGACCGACACATCGGTATTCTGGGATCATGCAAAAGATGTGGACGGCAACGACGTCGCCCCAGCCGATATCGACACCGAGGTCTGGCAGCTTCCGGCCGCCGGTTCCTACGAAAAGGAAGGCTCTGTCGTCAATTCCGGACGTTGGGCACAGTGGCGCTACAAGGCGGTCGACCCGCCCGGAGATGCCAAGGACGATGCCTGGATAGTCAGCGAGCTGGTGCTCGCAATGCAGGCCAACCCCGGCACATCCTATCCTACGGCTATAACGGACCTTTCGTGGCCATGCTACTCGGCAGGCGACGATCACGTGGATGTCGATCAGGTAGCCATGGAGATCAACGGCGAGTATGTCGATGGTTCCGGTCCGGTCAAGAACTTCGTCGGCCTCGCGGCTGACGGAACCACTACCTCCGGTAACTGGCTCTATTGCGGCCAGATAAATCAGGCCGATGGACGCAACAGGCTCAAGGATCGCGACAACAGCAATGCACAGGATGTTTCGGGGATCGGACTTTACTCCGAGTGGTCGTGGTGCTGGCCGATCAACCGCCGCATCATTTACAACAGAGCATCGCTCAGACCCGATACTCAGGAGCCCTGGGATCCCTACCGCGCGGTAATATTGGTCGACCAGGATCCGACCTCGGGTACCTACAAGAAACCAGTCGCAGGTGATATTCCGGACGGCGGATGGGTAACCGATCCGACCGCCGGCAATTCGTACAGGCATCCCTTCATCATGAAGCCGGAGGGGCACAGTCGCCTGTTCGGGATGGGACGCGCGGACGGTCCGCTCACCGAGCACTACGAGCCGATGGAGAGCCCGCTCTCCAGCTCCATCGTCAATCCGAGGGAGTTCACCCCGGCGGTTCACATCTACGGTGGCGAGCAGGGTGAGTTCTCCGATTCGACGCAATATCCAATCGTCGCGACGACCTATCGTGTCACAGAGCACTGGCAGGCCGGTTGTATGACACGCAGCATCCCGTGGCTTTGCGAGATGATGCCCCACATGTTCATCGAGATGAGCTACGAGCTCGCCGAGGAAAAGGGCATTGTGTCCGGTGATGAGGTTCTTATTGACAACGTGAGGGGCGAGATCAGAGCGTACGCCATCGTCACACATCGCTTCAAACCGTTTTACCTCAACGGTTCGGATCAGCCTACGCACCAGATCGGGATGCCGTGGCACTTTGGTCCTTCGGGATTGGCCACGGGTGATTCAGCAAACATACTTACGCCGCACATCGGTGACTGCAACACGAGGATTCCTGAATACAAGGCATTCCTCTGTAACGTGACGAAGGCATAGGGAGGCATCACAATGGCAAAAGTAAAAGTAATCGATCTTTCTCTCTGCCAAGGCTGCCGCGGTTGTCAGGTTGCATGCAAGCAGTGGAACCAGCTTCCTGCGATTACCGAAGAAGAGGGATTAAACAAGGGCTCATACGAAAACCCACCCGATCTCAGCGCCAAGACCTGGAATCTCGTGCGTTTTCATGAGTTCCTGAACTCGGACGGATCGGTCCAGTTCACCTTTTTCCCGGATGCGTGCCGTCACTGTCCGGAGCCGTTCTGCATGCAGTACTGCCCGGTTGAAGGCGCAATCACGAAGGATCCCGACACCGGCGCGGTTGTTATTCACAGCGAGCTGTGTGGCGATTGCTGCGGAGAGTGTGTAGCGCAGTGCCCGTATGGCATTCCCAAGTTGGAGACGTCAATGGACGACGACGGGGCTGTTACAACTTACTACCGCGCGCACAAGTGCAAGCTGTGCAATGATCGCGTTACCGGTTCTGTGGGTGGCGATAACACAGTTGCCGCCGGTCAGGATCAGACCGCGTTGGGAGTTCTTCCCTCCACTGCAATTGAGGCGGTTCCAGCTTGCGCCAAGACCTGTCCGGCAGGCGCAATTCAATTCATCGACGAGAGTTTGCTCACCAACACCAATACCTATCCTGGTACGGGTTATAGCGCGCAGTGGATTCTCAACCGTTCGGCCGAGGATCTGGGTCTCACGCCGGCAACCATGGCTGATGCCCAACCGAGCAAGATCGAACCTCATGATCGTCGATCCGCGCTGGCCGGATTGTTGAAACCGCTTGGAATCGGTATGCCCAAGGACGACAAGAGGAAGGGTTAAGGAGCGAAGTGGCTGAACATCCAGGCGAGTCCAAGCCTCTGACGGACGGCGGGAGCAACAAGTTTCCGGTGGAAGAGTTCGCTCGATTTCACGGGAAGTTGAAAGAGATACGCGCTTCATTGGCGGCGTCGCTGGACGAAAGGGGTGATATTTCACCCCTCACCGGCGACGTCGTTAGCGAGCGAATTTCCAGTGGAAAAGCAGCTCTGGAGCTGCCGGTGGCTCTGCCTGATGAAGGGGCCCTTTGCGATGCCGCGATTCGCATACTGGATGTTGCCGTAGAAAACGATGTGTTCGACAAACCAGAGGCCGATGCCGCCAAGAAAACTATCGAAGGCGGCGGTCTCGACATCGTAGCATTGACAAGTGTTGTCGTGACCGGTGATTCAAACACAGTCGAAAAGGTTGCATTGGAGTCCGGGCTGGCTCTGGATACACTTTTGTTCCTGGTGGAACAGCTCGCGCGCGCCACGCTTACCTGGCATTCGTCCAGGGTCAAGGGCTTGCTTGAAGACGAAGTGAAAACTTCGCGGACAGGCACTTGCCCGGTGTGTGGCAACCATCCCCGCCTCTCCATCATCGAGGGCGAGGAAGGAGTGCGCAAGCTGGTTTGCGGAATGTGCGAAACGATATGGCGATACAAGCGTATCGGGTGTCCGTTTTGCGGCAGCGAAGATCAGAAAAAATTCAGGCGGTTCACGGTTGACGACGAGCCTGGATTGAGCGCGTTGCTTTGCGATGTCTGCAAGAGATACTTGAAACAAATTGATCGTAGAAAACTGGGCGACGGCGAGTACGGCGTCACCGAATTAGAAACGATGAGTTCGCGCTTCGACATTCTTGCGCGGCGAGAGGGATACAGGTAGGAGGGCTGAGTCGATGAAAAGTCGGAAACCAATAACTCAATTCATTCTGATGAGCCTGATCGTCGGCATGAGCATATGTCTGGCGGCTTGTCTCGAGGTACGCAACGATGAGGACGTCGACGGCGGCGCCGATAACGGTTGCGAGATGTGTCATTCCCTTGGCGACAGTGCCGCGCACGTTGCGCATCTCTCGCCAAAGGTTTTCGGTCGGCCGATGGTCTGCGAGGACTGTCATATGATGCCCGACGACTGGTTCGTCGATGGGCATGTGGACGGTGATGTGCAGGTCATTTTCCCCGAGGGGAGCATTGCGAGGAGCAAAGGCCTCGAAGCCGCGTGGGACGGCGCCAAGTGCGTGAATGTACACTGTCATGGTGCTGGAATGAGCGGTGGAACGTATACGGAGCCGTACTGGGGAGATACTCTGGAGGCAGGTATGCAGTGTGGCATGTGTCACGGCATTCCGCCGCAGGATGGACACCCCGCATCCGGGTCATGCTCTCAGTGCCACTCCGCTGCATATGTGGATGGAAAGCTTGACATAGATGTCCACATCAACGGATATATTGACTTTACATCCACCAGCGACGGAGGAGTGGAACAGTGAAGTGGTTCTCAATTACAGCATTCATGCTTCTGATCGCGTCAAACGCCTGGGCTCAGGAAGATGTCGCCGCCGAAGAAGCACCCCCGGATGACAATGCGCCAGGTGATGCCACCTCCAAGCCATCCGAGGAGGGTACGGAAGCACCCGCGAAACCGGATACCGGAGAAGCCGCCGAGCCTGCCGGCGAGGAGGCTTCCGAGGAACCTGCGCAACCCGAAACCGCCGCCGCCGGCGAGGAGGGTGACGTAGAGGAGTCCTCGGAGGAGTCCTCGGAGGAGGCCAGTGCTCAGGAGGAGGTCGATCCGGCATCGGATCCTCCGGTGGTAACCGTTGTGGCAAGCCCCGACGATCTGAATACAAGGGTTTCCGGTCGATTTCGTTCGGAGATGTTCATGTCGCAAAGCCCACGGATGCGTCATCTTGGAGGAGGACGTTACGGTGTTCGTTCCGATAACGTGTTTCCATTCTATGAAACAATCGAATTGCGCGCGGACGAGATTGGCCACAAGGGTCTGTCCATCCATTTTCAGGGATGGGCCGGGCTCGATCTGGCCGATGTCCACTTCGATCAGCGTTTTGTGGCCGATCCCACTTACTTGTATCTTCAGTTTCGCGACTACGGCGCCGACATCAAGCTCGGCCGGCAGGCAATCTATTCCGGCACGACGCAGGGCCTGACGATAGACGGCATTTACGCGTCGTACGAGTCTCCGATCCATCTGGGCATCGAAGCGTTGGGCGGGCTCGTCGTGTCTCCCTATCGTGGACCCGAGTGGTACAGAGAACAACCTGCGGATCTCGACTACGATGACTTCGGAGCCGGCTTCAGCGACTGGGAGCGCGAGGGGGACTACGCAGTCGGCGGGAGGCTTTTCTACCGAATGTCGGGCAAGGTTTCGGCCGGCGCTTCGATTCTGCACGTGACAGAATTGGATGAAGTGGATCGGCAACTCTTCGGCGTCGATCTCGACATGACCCCGCTCAAGTGGTTCGGCGCTACCGGAAACGCGACGATGGATCTGTTGTCCACGAGGCTGCGTGAAGCAAACCTCGGCCTGGATTTCTACCCCGACGATATGCTCACGTTGAGTGCGGAGTACCGGCACGCCGATCCAACTCTATACCTGTCGCATATGTCCATTTTCTCCGTCTTCTCGAT
>JAUVAN010000212.1 GCA_030591725.1 Deltaproteobacteria bacterium | reverse complement strand
TGGGAGTTGCTGTCCAGACAGCCCAACGGCAAGGGGAAATACCTGGTATGCAACGCAGACGAGGGCGATCCAGGCGCCTACATGGATCGCGCCATCCTCGAGGGAAATCCCCACAGCATCCTCGAAGGGATGATAATCGGGGCGTACGGCACAGGCGCCACCAAGGGCGTCATATATGTACGCGCCGAATATCCTCTCGCGATAAAGCATCTGACAATCGCTCTTGGGCAGGCTCGCGATCTGGGTGTTCTGGGCGAGGACATATTGGGAACCGGGTTCTCTTTTGACATCGATATCGTGAGAGGCGCTGGGGCGTTTGTTTGCGGAGAGGAGACCGCGCTCATACGCTCGATCGAAGGGCAAACGGGCGAGCCGCGTCAGCGCCCCCCGTTTCCCATAGTAAAAGGTATCCACGGTAAGCCGACCGCGATCAACAACGTCGAGACATGGGCCAATGTCCCCGTGATCTTCAGGCTAGGGGCAGGGGGGTATGCAAAGGTAGGAACAAAGGGCAATTCGGGTACCAAGATCTTCAGCCTCGTGGGCAAGATCAAGAATACCGGGTTGGTCGAGGTTCCCATGGGCACGACCATCGGAGGAATTGTTTTCGACATCGGTGGCGGACCGCCTGGAGATGCAAAGATCAAGGCCGTGCAGACGGGAGGGCCTTCGGGCGGCTGCATTCCCGTTGAAAAATTCGATCTTCCCGTAGATTACGACAGCCTGGCCGAGGCCGGATCGATCATGGGCTCGGGCGGCATGATCGTGATGGACGAGAACACCTGCATGGTCGACGTGGCCAAGTATTACATGAACTTCCTCAAGGATGAGTCGTGCGGCAAGTGCTATACGTGTCGAAAGGGCACCCAGCGGATGTACGAGATCCTGGACGGCATATCCAGGGGAGAAGGTACCCTCGAAGATCTGGATCTCCTCGAAGAACTGGCCGTTGCGGTCATGGATTCGACCATGTGTGGCCTGGGACAGACCGCGTCGAACCCGGTCTTGAGCACGCTCAAATATTTCATGGGGGAGTACCGGCGTCATATCGTAGACAAGAGATGCGACGCCCTCGTATGCAAGGAACTGACAGGAGCGCCTTGCCAGGCGACGTGTCCGGTGGGGACCGAGGCCTGGCGTTACATTGCACATATCGAAAAGGGAGAATTCGAGAAGGCCTACCTCGCCATCAGGGAGCCGAACCCGTTCCCGTCCGTGTGCGCGCGCGTCTGCAACCACCCGTGCGAGTCGAGATGCCGCGCGGGGGAGAGCGGCGGCGAGCCGATCGCGATAAGGGCTCTCAAACGTTTTGTTACAGACCGTGTCGACCCGGGCGCCTACAAGCCGATGCGCCTCGTGAAAAGCGATCCGGAGATGCCAAGGATTGCGATTGTAGGCTCCGGGCCGGCCGGTTTGACTGCGGCCCACGGGTTGTCACTTATGGGATATAAAGTCACGATCTTCGAAGCCGAGGATCGACCCGGGGGTATGTTGACGTCGGCCATTCCGGCCTATCGCCTGCCTCGCGAGGTGCTGCAAAAAGAGATCGATTCGCTCATCGACGAGAATGTCACACTGGAATGCAACAGCGCGTTGGGTCGAGACTTCACCCTCGACGGTCTGTCGGACGACGGCTACAAGGCGGTCTACCTGGCGATGGGCGCGCACAAGAGCAGACGACTCGGGCTTGCGGACGAAAACGCAAAGGGCGTGCATCCGTCTATCAAGTTCTTGAAGGCGTTCAATCTGCGCGGCGAGAGTCTGGCGGAAGGCCGCGTCGGAGTAATTGGCGGCGGCAACTCGGCGATCGACGCCGCCAGAGTCGCGCTTCGGCAGGAAAAAGTGGACAGCGTCACGATCCTTTACCGCAGAACCCGCGAGGAGATGCCCGCCTTCCCCGAGGAGATAGATGCCGCGATCGAAGAGGGGATAGAGCTTGTTACGCTTGTCACTCCTGCGAAGATCCTTTCGAAAAAGGGGCAACTGGAGGGTATCGAATGCCTCAAGAACGAGCTCGGTGCGTATGACTCGAGCGGTCGTCGCAGGCCGGTTCCTCTCGATGGGTCGGAGTATACAATCCCGCTCGACAACCTGATCGTGGCCATCAGCGAAAGCTCAGACCTCGACTGCGTTGAAGGGTCCGGCGAGACAAAGATCGACACCGTGGGCAATGACCGAATCAGGGTCAACTCCAGGACGCTCTGCACAAACCTGACTGGCGTGTTCGCAGGCGGGGACGTTGCGACCGGTCCGTCTACCGTGGTTGAGGCCATCGCCTCGGGCAAGAAGGCCGCAGTTGTGATCGACCGCTACATCCGAGGTGACGAACTTGAAGAGCCCGCTTCGCCGCGTGTCCCAAAGATCTACATAGAGCCCGGGGCGCCTGTCGATGAAGAAATCGAAACATCGCGGCCATTGCAGCCGGAGATTTCTGTGGAGTCGAGAAAACGCGGTTTCGACGAAGTGGAGCTGTCGCTGAGCCCGGAGGATGCGATTCGCGAATCAGCCAGGTGTCTCAGGTGCGATCTCGAATTCACCAGGCCGAATCAGGATGAGGCTGAAAAATCGACAGCAGAAAGCAAACCGGCATGATCAACTTGACGATCAATGGGCTGAACGCCTCGGTCGAGGACGGATCGACAGTTCTTGAAGCCTCGCAACACCTCGGTTTTCCCATTCCCACGCTTTGTCACATGGAAGGCCTTGAGCCGTACGGCGCCTGCCGCCTCTGCCTGGTGGAGATCGGAAAAGCGCCGAATGCAAAATTGGTTTCTTCGTGCACGTATCCTGCGCAAGAAGGACTCGTTGTTCGCACGGCGTCTCGGCGCGTTTTGAAGGCGCGCAGAATGGTCATCGAACTGCTTCTGGCGAGTTGCCCGCAATCGAAAGTGATCCAGGATATAGCGTCGGCTCACGGTGTGAACCAGCAACGTTTCAAGCAGGAGCACGAGGACTGCATCCTTTGCGGGCTGTGCGTGCGGATGTGCAAGGAGCAGATGATGGCCGGCGCCATCGGTTTTCGGGGCAGGGGCGAGAACCGGACCCTCGGCACGCCGTTCGATGCGAAATCCGAGGAGTGTCGTTTTTGCGGCGGCTGTATGTATGTATGCCCCGCGTGTCAGCTCAGGTGCACCTTTAACGAACCGGAGAAGGCGATTTGCGGCGGTTGTCAGAACCTGACTCCACCTTGCGTGGAAGAGGAAAAGTTCGACGACATGATGTGCTACATGTCGCCCTGCGTCGCCTGTGAAATCGATAAGTAGTGATTTTCAAAAAGGAGTAAACCGCAATGTCATTCTCAAAAGTCAACCGTTCTGCGGCAACACTGACCAAAAACAGAACCGAGGACTCGATCCATCCGGGCTCGGGTATGTGCGCCACCTGCGTGGACGGTTGCATCGGTATGTGTGAAATCGGTAAGTCCGCTTATCGCGGTCACGAGGTGATCTATCCTCAGCCGTTCGGAGTGATCACAACGGCGTCGGAAAAGGATTACCCGGTAGACTACTCGCACCTCAACATCATCGGTGGAGTCGTCGGCGCCCAGGGCATCGAAGCAGATAGCGACAAGGCGGTCTTCCCGGCCGTGGATCTCGAGGTGCGCTTTGGCCACGACAACGGATTGAAGTTCCGTTTGCCGATCATGATCCCGGGCATCGGCTCGACCAACATCGCAAAGAACAACTGGGAAGGTCTCGCCATCGGCACGGCCCTCGCCGGCACCGGCCTGACCATCGGGGAGAACGTCGTGGGCATGGATCCCGAGTCGGTCTTCAAGAACGGCAAGGTTGTGAGCGCGGTTGATCTCAAGAGGCGAGTCAAGCTGTTCACGGATAACCAGATTGACGGTTACGGCGCGATTGTCGTCCAGGCCAATGTGGAGGACACGAGGTTGGGCATTCAGGAGTACGCCATCAATACCCTGGGCGCCGAGGTTGTGGAGTTGAAATGGGGCCAGGGCGCCAAGAACATAGGCGGCGAGGTGAAAATCCGCGATCTGAAAAAGGCCCAGATGCTCTACGATCGCGGCTATGTGGTGTTGCCTAATCCAACCGATCCCACTGTGATCGAGGCCTTCAAGCGCGGAGCATTCAAGGAGTTCGAGCGCCATTCCAGAGTGGGCATGGTCACCGAAGAGGGTTTTGCAAAGCGAGTGGAAGAGCTGCGCAAGGCCGGCGCAAAGTACATCTTCCTGAAAACAGGCGCGTACAGGCCGGAGGCACTGGCGATGGCGATCTCCTTCGCATCGAAATACAAAATTGATTTGCTCACGGTGGACGGAGCCGGCGGCGGTACCGGCATGAGCCCCTGGAGGATGATGAACGAGTGGGGCATCCCCCCGGTGGAACTGCACTCGCTTCTCTATCAATATGCCAAGCGCCTGGACGACAAGGGAGAGCACGTGCCGGCGATCGCGGTGGCCGGCGGTTTCACGTTCGAGGACCAGATGTTCAAGGCCCTGGCCATGGGCGCGCCCTACGTGAAGTTGGTGGGTATGGCTCGCTCTCCCATCGCGGCAGCCATGGTGGGCAAGACGATCGGCAAGGCGATCCGCGACTATAGCCTGCCGGTATATGTGGAGCGGTTCGGCAACAGCATCGACGAGGTCTTCGTGACCGCCGCCCACCTGCGCAAGGAGATGGGCGACAAGGAGTTCGACAGCCTCCCAACCGGAGCCATTGGCCTCTACACGTACTACGAGCGCCTCGGACAGGGCCTGCGCCAGCTCATGGCCGGCAGCCGCAAGTTCGCTCTGAAGTACATGACGCGGGACGATCTCACGTGTTTGACCAGGGAGTCCGCAGAGATCACCGGCATTCCCTACGTGATGGATCTCGACAAGAAGAAAGTGGACGAAATTCTCGGCTAGTCCTTATTGTCGATCATAAACATTTACCGCCTGCCCTCTTCTATCATCTCTTTAATTGATGATTCGCCCAGGCGCCGCCCCTTGCGGAAAGCCCGGAGCTTTTCGATTACGGCGCTGGGATCTTCTTCAGTTGCTCCGATCGTGTCCATGGGGTTCCTCCGCAAACTGTCTAGACCAGTCATGGATTAGTTTAGTACCGAAAGTCGAATAACGAAATAGAAATTTGTAGACGAGATTCTCGGCTAAAGAGCTAATCATCTATCCTCTACACTTCGCCTCCAGGAAATCTCTCGACCGACCTCGCACCGCGCCGTGAACGACGCGGCAACGATGCGGCTGCGCCGCAAGGCCGTGCGGCCTCGCGCCCGAATCAGCCCGCAGGGCTTGCCTATGGACATGGAAGCCCGATTCAGATCGGCAGGCATCGTTGCCGTGGTGTTCACACCTCGGGTGGAGGCGGGCAGAATGTGTCGTGGATGAACGAGGACGTTATTAGTCCTCCGTCAGTTCCTTCAGGTCGGTGTAGAGGAGGAGGGCTTCGGGATTTCGGAGGGCGTCCTTGTTGAGAACGGCTTCTCCGTGGACGGTCTTCCTGACGGCGAGCTCGACCTTCTTCATGTTGAGCGTATAGGGGATGTCCGCGACCGCGATGATCTTTGCCGGCACGTGTCTGGGCGAGGCGTTTTTTCGCAGGGTGACCTTTATCTTTTTAATTAGATCGTCGGTCAGCGAATGTCCTTGCGCCACCTTGACGAAGAGAACCACGCGAACGTCGTTCTTCCAGTTCTGACCCACCACGATGCTGTCTTCCACTTCCTCCATGCTCTCCACGAGTCTGTAGATATCGGCCGTGCCGATCCTCACGCCGCCGGGGTTGAGCGTGGCATCCGACCTCCCGTAAATGACCACCCCTCCGCGATCGTTGACCTCGATGAAATCGCCGTGTCTCCAGATGTTGGGGTAAGTGTCAAAATAGGCCGAGTGATATTTCGCGTTGTCGGGATCGTCCCAGAAATACAACGGCATGGATGGGAACGGAGCTGTACAGACCAGCTCCCCCTTCTGGTTGATGACAGCCTTGCCGTTCTCATCAAAGGATTCGACCTTCATGGCCAGACCCCTGCATTGCAGCTCGCCGGAATAGACAGGGCCCATGGGGTTTCCGAGGGCAAAGCACCCATTGAGATCCGAGCCGCCGGAAATGGAGGCCAGCTGAAGGTCCTCTTTGACTTCATTGTAGATATACTCAAATCCCTCCACGGAGAGGGGCGAGCCGGTTGAGAGCACCGACTTCAGAGGTGTGAGATCATACTCTGCGCCGGGCCGTGCCCCCGCGCTTTGAAGGGCGGCGATATATCCCGCGCTCGTTCCGAAGACGGTGATCTTCTCGTCCTGGGCCATCTTCCAGAGGGCGCCCGGATCTGGATGGAAGGGATTGCCGTCAAACAGGACAAGCGTCGCGCCCACTCCCAATGAGCTCGTGAGCCAATTCCACATCATCCAGCCGCACGTGGTGAAATAGAAGATGACATCCTCTCGTTTAAGATCGGTGTGGAGTATCAGCTCCTTGAGCTGATGGAGGAGGATTCCACCGGCGCTCTGCACCATGCACTTGGGGAGGCCCGTGGTTCCCGAGGAGTACATGATGTAGAGAGGATGATCGAAGGGAAGCTGCTCGAATTCGATCTCGAGGTCGGATTCACTGGACATGAAATCCGCGTAGTGGACGGCATTGGGTATGGCGCTGATATCCGGTTCCTGTCTGGTATAGGGCACCACCACTACCTTCTCGATGCTCGACAGATCTTTCATGATGTTTGAAATGCGCTCGATGGAATCGAGTGGTTTTCCCTTGAACCAGTACCCGTCGGCCGTGAAGAGAACCTTGGGCTTGATCTGTCCGAACCGGTCGAGCACGCCCTTGATACCAAAATCCGGAGAGCAGGAAGACCAGACGGCACCGAGACTTGCGGCGGCCAGCATGGCGATGATCGCCTCGGGCATGTTGGGCATGAACCCGACGACGCGATCGCCCGGCCCCACACCCATCTCCTTCAGGGTCTTTGCGACCCGGGCCGTGTTGTCGTACAGCTGCGCGTAGGTCATCTTCGTGCTGTCGTGATCTTCACCTTTGAAGACAAGGGCAACCCGGTCATCCCGGTAGCGCAGAAGGTTCTGAGCGAAGTTGAGACGCGCCCCGGGAAACCAACCGGCGCCGGGCATCTTGGCGACGTCGTCAATCACTTTGTCGTAAGGTTTTGAAGCCTTGATCTCGGCAAAGTCCCACATGACGGCCCAGAAATCGGAGATATTCTCGACGGACCACTGATAAAGGGGTTCGTATTCGGTGAAGCTTTTCCCGTATTTCGCGTTGATGATACCCATGAATCGATGGAGGTTGGTGTTCTTGATCTTTTCCTGTGAAGGTTTCCATAACTGCTTGGTCATCTGTGCGTTCCTTTCCTCTGTAAAACGGTTCAGTGCTCACCCATGTAGCCGAGCCCCTTGAGTTTCTCCACGGTGTCCTTGTCGAGTATGGTCTTCTCGGC
>JAUVAN010000202.1 GCA_030591725.1 Deltaproteobacteria bacterium | reverse complement strand
TCGTTTGCGCGGGCAGTTGCCTGAAATCGTCAAAAAGAGGTAAATTATCCTTCAAAACTAAGGGAAATAATGACTGGGACTCTTGTGGGAGGGAAGTAAATTATCCTTCAAAACTAAGGGAAATAATGACTGGGACTCTTGTGGGAGGAGGGACTCTTGTGGGAGGAGGACTCTTGTGGGAGGGGCCAGTTACACAGATTTCGCTACAGGCTCATTATGTCAACTGTGACACATCATGATGCGGACTATCCGCTTTCCATTTTCTCCAAATCTCTTGCGATATCTTTTGGGGCCATATTCATTATTTTTGTTCTTGAGCTTGTTTTCTCTTTCTTTAACTTTCGTTTTTCGGCCCAGTCTTTCACTGGGCTGCTTAAGTTTTCCTTTTTCTCCTTTCTTCTACTGGCCGGCGCTAGTCTTCTTCTATCTCTTGTACAGGGCGTTTTAGTCTCTCTGCTTACATTCCTATCGAACCGTTTCAGTCGTTACCTGGGCACCTTTCGATCGAATCTAGCGGTTTCTTTTTCAGCCTGCTTAATAACGTGTCCATATCTCATATATTTTTCCAACAAACTGTTCTCTGGCGAGGGACTATCCGCGCACGAATCAATAGGATTGTTTAGAGTGCTGTTCCCCTCCGTCGTTGCTCTGTTTTTCTTTTCTTTTTTCTTCGTTCTGCTGCACGTTGTGTATCCTCGCGTTCGTTCTTTCACCAAACGCCAACACTTGTGGCTTTCATCGTCTACTTTGATCCTCCTGGTTGTCCTTTATAAGGTAAACGCTAGCTTTTTTGTGGGTCAGTACCTCTTCATTCACCATGCAGCCTTTCTCGTCATGTTTCTTCTTGCCGAGGTCATTGCCGCAGGGATCATTCTCTTCCTTCAAGCTGCTTCTCCTGCCTTTTTGCAAATCTTCCGATGGTTTAGTTTGCTCGTTTTTTCTATGGTAATTCTTTTTATGGTCATCGGATTTGTTGGAGGTGGCGTTCTTCTGGATAGCAAATTATTGTCCAATATATTCATCCACTCTCATCTTGGAAAGCAGTTCGTTTGGATTTATGGGTTTCGAGGCGAGCGACAGTTGGGCAGCGCGGAATTATTCGAAGACTATTTAAAAACTCGCGATCAATTTGTTGGAGACTCGCAGATTCCCAGTTTCGAAGGCAAGAATTTTATATGGATTCTCTCCGATGCTGTTCGTGCTGATCACCTTCCGATGTACGGATACGGACGAAACACTTCTCCCAACCTTCAGAAGTTGTCCAACCGTTCTTTGTTGTTTCTTCACAATTATACTCAAGGCCCCAACACAACCACTTCTCTGGCCGCCCAAATGACCGGACAGTATACTTCTTCTCTCAAGCGCAACGGCGGTATTGATGAAGTCGAGACAGTTGCAGAGGCCTTTCGAAATAGTGGTTATTCCACCTGGGCCGTAGTCCAGGATTTCGACGTCAAAGTCCTAAAGGGAAAGGGGAAAGAAGGTGTGGCCTTCGATAAGGTGTTTTCAAAGAAGCGCAATACCGCTCCAAATATTGTAAAAAGGGCGACCTCTCTTATTAAACAGCGTACTGAGGATAAACCGTTTTTCTTGTTTTTGTTTTTCTACGAGACGCATGGTCCTTACAACAAGCATTCTGAGTTTGACTACGGTGACAAACCGGTTGACGACTACGATGGTGAAATTTCATTTGTCGATAAGCACATCGGCAAGTTGCTGAACTTTGTCAACGAGGAAGGACTCCAGGACGATACCGTCATTGCTGTCTCATCAGACCACGGTGATGAATTGGGCCAGCACGGAGGATGGGGACATCCGTGGAAGGTATTCAATTGTCTTCTGCATGTTCCTTTTATCTTCCATCTTCCGGGCATTGAACCACGTACCGTAAACACTCCAATTCAATCAATCGATCTATTTCCCACCGTCGTAAAATTGATGAATCTAAGCTCTTCATCCTCATTTGATGGAACGAGCTTTCATCCCTATCTATTGTCAGATAGCGCCCCATATATCCCCTTGGTTATTTCCGAAGCCGAGCCTCGCAACGCGCGTGAGGTGAGCATGCTGTCGTACCCTTGGAAAATCATCTATCACATAAGCGATTCGTACTTCAGTCTCTACAACCTTGAAAATGACCATCTGGAAAAGATTGATCGAATTGATTCGGAGTTGGCGATTTCAGCGGATCTCAAGAACCACCTGCTATCGTGGTTGAGTTACCGCGAAAACCAAATCGATCATCCGGAAGCTTCAACCGAGGCAGTCGCCAAGGTTCTCAAATCTCTTCGCTCTTTCAACGACAATGCCCTGGGCAGCCTGGATTCTCTTTCAAACGCTGAAATTGACAGCGCGGATTTCGACATGCTGGCGAAGGCGCTCGAATCTTACTGTTCACCAATTGTCGCGGAGAAGCTGATCGATATTTCGCGCCATGACAGCGAAAAATGGTCGACTTCATTGCGGGGCCTTCACATCCTGGCTAGACGCGCAGATCGCGAAATCGGCAAGTCGATAACGGGTAATCTGTACGAGGAATCTCAGACTATCCTTGAAGCCTTGTCGACAGATGAGGCGCTCGGTTTCCTTTATGAAGCTGCAAGAACGGATAACCCTCATCACTTCAAACCCGCCTTGCAGGTAATCGGATTGGTTCGCCCCACTGTCCTTCGAAAGAAACTCCTGGGCCTCTATTTGAAAACGGAGGATCCGACGAAAGAAAACGAACTGTTGCAAACTCTCGGCAAACTTGGGGAACCCTTCGTCGAGGATCGGTTGTTGAGTCAATACGAAGAACACATTGGCAACAAGAAGTCGCTGGCAAATCTACCTGGGGTTGTCAGCTACAAAAGTGAAAGGAGCCGCGGGTATCTCTTCGCGATGCTCAAAAAGAACCCCAAATACGGATATCAGATCGGTATGGAAATCGGGAAGGTGCGGAATCCCTATATGCTGCCGGTATTGAAAAAGATCTACAGTAGTTGCAAGGGGAAATCATCATCGTCAAAGATGTCCTTTATGAGAAAGACCGCCCTGTTGCACTACCTGTCAATTGTCAGCATAGACAGTTTGAGCGTCGAGGAAAAAATAGCACTTAAGAATACAATCGAGACCGACATCGAACTCTCTCAATACGCAGAGGTGACCAAATTGTTGAAATCTCTTTAAGTGAGGGGGGCAGTATGCAGCGGCTACCTCCCGGTAGCTCCAGGGAGCTGATTTTTTCTACCGCTTGCGAGGGGATTTCTGTTTGCGGCTCTTGCGCTCAACTTTTTGTTGGCCTGCGAGTATCAGGTCCATTTGCCGCATGGGAACATCCACTTTGGCGATGCTCACCTCTATGGGATCGCCGATCCTGTAAGAGGTTCCGGACACCTCCCCGCGGATGGTCCCCTCCGGAGCGGAGACGTCCCACCAGTCGTCGCCGAGATCCTTCAGCCTGATCACACCCTCCACCATGTACTTGCTCAACTGGACGAACATTCCGAAGTCGGCCACGCCGGTGATGACGCCCTTGAAGGTCGATCCGAGATATTTTGCCATGTGTTGCAGCACCAGTACCTGCTTGAGCTCTATCTCGGCCGAGCTCGCGCGGCGCTCCTTCGCGGACAGGACGCTGGATAGATCGGTCAGTGACTCGGATCCTTGTGACGGTCGTGATTTTTCCTTGCGCACGAATCGGGCCACCTCCCGGTGGACGGTCAGGTCCGGGTAGCGTCGGATGGGGCTCGTGAAGTGGCAGTAATCCGGGCTGGCGAGCGCGTAGTGACCGTCGTCTTTCACCGAGTAGACAGCCTTCTGAAAAGAACGCAGCACGGCCAGGTTCACCGCGTAGGATTCGGGCAAGTCACGAACTTCATCGACAAGACGCTGCAGATCCGAGCGCGAAGGTGATTTTGAGATCGTGTGTCCGCAGGCCGCAACAAAAGCTCCGAGCTGTTCGAAGGACTCGAAGTCGGGCTTGGGATGGACACGCCTGATGATGGGAATACCGCGTTTTGCGAAGAAGGCGGCGACCACGTCGTTGGCTTCCACCATGAACATCTCGACTATTTTGTGGGTGTAGGAAGTGTCCGCCTCTTTTGCGTCCACGACAACGCCGTCGTCGTCGAGCACAAGCTGAACCTCCCTCAGATTCAGGTGGAGCATGCCCTGTGCCGTTCGGCGCGCCTCGATCTTTCGTGCGAGCGCCTCCATGCGCGTCACCAGCGCGACGACCTTTGAGGGGAGCCCGGCGGTCTTTCCATCGCAGATGTCCTGGGCCTCGGTGTAGGTGAGGCGCATGGTTGACTTGATGACCGATTCGCAAAGGCGACTGCTCACGATGTTTCCGTCGTTGTCGTAGGTGATGAAGGCGGTCTTGGTGAAGCGCCTGACTCCCTGCTGGAGAGAGCACACCCCGTTGGAGAGGGTCTCCGGCAGCATGGGGATTACCCTACGCGGGAAGTAGACGCTGGTTCCCCGACGGCGAGCCTCGGCGTCGAGGGCGCTGCCCTCCCTGACGAAGTGGGACACGTCGGCGATGTGAACCCCGAGTGTGGAGGTGCCGTCCTCGTTTTCCTCCAGGCTGATGGCGTCGTCGAAGTCTCTTTCCGTGTCCGGGTCGATGGTGACCACCGTGAGTGAGGTGAGGTCGTCCCTGGACGGTTCACTTCCCGGATCGAAGGATGTTGCAGCCTTGCGGGCTACCTTCAATACGTCCTCTTCGAAGTGATCAGCAATCCCGTAGGCGCGGACCACCGATAGAATTTCCGTGTCCAGTTGGCCCTTTGGTCCGAGGGTCTCGACGATCACACCGACCGGCAGATCGTTTGTAGTGGGATACTCGACAATTTCGATCACGACCTTGGTGCCGGTCCCAAATTCCTTTTTCGAGATGTCTCTCACGATCACCGGTGTGGTGAGCTTGCGGCCGTCGGGGATCACGAACCAGTGCCCGTCGGCCTGTTCGAGGGTTCCCACGATCTTGGTGAGGCCGCGCTCGACGATCTCGAAGATCTCCCCCGCGTAGGAGATCTTGCCCTGGCGTTTTCCCCGCTTGACAACCCTGGCCACCACCAGGTCGCCCGTCATTGCGCCTCCGGTCTTGTCAGGTGGCACGAAGAGATCGCCGCGTGCGTCGGGCTCATCAGGGATGATGAAACCGAATCCCCGGGGATTGGCCTTGAAGCGACCTCTCAGTGTTTTCTCGACGGTTGGCAGGGTGAGGGCGCTCTTCGCGCCGATGACCAGGCGTCCGGAGTCTCTCAACTCCTTGTAGGCGGCCCGGAAGTCACCGTAGTCGCGATCGGAAATGCCCATCTTGCGGGCGAGCTTTCGCGGGCGGACCCGGTGGTACTCGCCGGTGGAGAGGAAGTCGATGATGGCCTGGATGTATTTGTCTTGTTGTTTTTGTGAAATCGGATTGTACCTACTGAGTGGGGACGACGGGCTGGGGAACCGGCTGACCGGGAACCGGCTGACCGGGAACCGGCTGACCGGGTAACGGCAGGGGGACCTGCCCCGGCACGGCCTGTGGGATCTGACCCGGAATGGGGCGGGCGCACACGTTGTTGGTCTCGCCTGTTTCGATTCCGTTTTCGGTCATGGACACGACCTCGCAGGTCCAGCCCGTGAGGCAGTCCTCATGTGTCGAGCACGGGGAAGTGCAGTAAAAACCCGTTTCGTCCTGGAGACACTGTGCTCCGCTCTTCCCGAAGAGGCTCCCCTTACAGTCGTTGTTGTACGAGCAGATTCCGCCTTGCTCCGAGCCTGTGAAATAGTCGAAGGCCGTGTAACCGCCGCCGACAACCACAAACAGAACCACGCCCAAAAGGTTTCTTTTCATTTTGATTTTCCTCCCATGTGAGAGGGCATCTTATCTTTCATGCGATCGAAGGGAAACCTAAAACTTTATGGCACGCACACGTACCACGCGGCCTGCTTTCCTACCCGGATAACGCGAACATCGCAGAACACTGAGCGCAGTTCGTCCTGCACCGTCCGGATAAAGTTGAAGTAGTCGCCGCCCTCGATGTACTCGATGATACTGGTCAGGAGACGGCGATCTGAGGTGTAGTCATGGAAGAGCACGACACCGCGGGATAGTCTTCTTGCCTCGCGGAACAGAGCAAGCCTGTCATCGGTCTTGAGGCCGTGCGCCACGTATGCGGCGCTGACGAGGTCGAACGATCCATCAGCATGGGAGAGGCCGGAAAGGATATCGCCGACCTTGCACGGCACGCCCTTTCTTTGCGCTTGCTTGATCATGCCCCGGGCAACGTCAACGCCCGTGACGTCCCAGCCCTCGTTGCGAAGCGCTGCGGTGAACGCGCCTGTGCCGCAACCGATATCCAGCGCGCGCTTGCCCGCAGGGTCCGGCAGGGCGTCTCGGCCGATATCGAAGCACCTGGCGTATGATCTGGTCTGTCCGGAGAAGAACCATGCATAGGGTTTCGATATTCGTTCGAACAACCGGGCGTGCCGTTGACTGTCAGTCAGACTCATTCTGTTCTACTAGCACATTTTTTAAGGCGGACACGTTATGACGCCACCAGCTTTTAAAACTGAAAATAGATGAAGGGCGTGACGTCCGTGACGGCCATCTGGCGTACGGCGATAATTGCGGTTACGAGGGATGCGGCCTGCAGGGGGGCGGGGATCCTGTGAAACACCAGGTTCAATCGCTCCATTGCCTGCCTTGGAATCCAGTGAGTCGCAAATGCCGCGCCGAGCACCAGCAGGATCGGCAAGGTCAGGTTGGCCCATCCGAAATCCATCGCGGCCAGGGCCTCGAAAATCTCGAACGCCCGGTCGAAACTCGACGAGCGAAAGAAGATCCAGGCGGCGCACACCACGTGGAAGGTCGCGAAAATCCCGATGCCCTTGCGAACGCCCACGCTGACGCTGTCCAGGATCCCCGTTCGCTGGATCACGCGGGTGAGAACAAGGGCCAGCCCGTGGATGAGCCCCCAGAAGACAAAGGTGAGCGCCGCCCCGTGCCACAGCCCGCCCAGGAGCATGGTGGCCATGAGGGCCAGGTAGGTGTGCGCGTGTCCACGGCGGGATCCACCCATGGGAATGTAGAGATAATCCCTGAGCCAGGTGGATAGCGAGATGTGCCAGCGTTGCCAGAACTCCCGCAGGTTCGATGCCGTGTACGGGGCGTTGAAGTTGATGGGTATCTTGAACCCCAGCAGGGCGGCGGATCCTATGGCGATGTCCGAGTAGGCGGAGAAGTCGGCGTAGATCTGAAACGCGTATCCGTAGACTGCGGCCAGCGCCTCGACGGAGGAATACATCTGCGGGTTGCTGAATACCGGGTCGACCAGGTGAGCTCCCAGGAAGTCGGCGATGGCGATTTTTTTCACGAGCCCCAGGCCGATGAGGAGGAGGGCGCGACTTCCCTCCTGCGATGTCAACGACGGACGCCCGCGAAGCTGGGGCAGGAGGTGGCTGGCCCTGACGATGGGGCCCGCTACGAGCTGGGGGAAGAACGACACGAAGAGCAGGTAATCCGGATAGTTGGTGATGGGCGTCAGCTTGCGGCGGTAGACATCGATCGTGTAGCTGAGGGTCTGGAACGTGTAGAAGGATATGCCCACCGGCAGAAGGACGTTCAGATGCGCGGGGTCCACTTGCAAGCCGCATGTGGTAAGGAGCGCGGCGAAAGAGTCGACGAAGAAGTTGTAGTACTTGAACAC
>JAUVAN010000065.1 GCA_030591725.1 Deltaproteobacteria bacterium | reverse complement strand
CAGAAGCAAACAATCCAACAACTATGCCCAGCAAACCCCCGGTAAAAGAATAAGAAATGACGCGGTTACGCATAAACACATCAGAATAGGGCTGCACCACCTGCGAATCCAGATCACCCCCTCCTTCCAAACCCGCAGGAGCGCAAGGACACATCTCTCTATTTTCCCAAAAGAAATACCAGTACGAACCCATTCCTCCCAGGGATACCCCAAGAATGGCCATGAGCCCCAGGGACTTGATCCAATATAAAAATCCACCTGTCATGGATACAGACATAACCACTATTTTTCAAATTGCCTTCGTCGAAGCCAAAATGGCTGTGAATGCGCGGAAACGAGTCAGAGTCTGTTAAAAGAGGTGTTCTATGCATGTGAGAGCGCTGATCATAGTCATCGGATTTTCTCTGGTCGTGCCGGTCATGGCCGGAGCGAGTGAAGAGGACGGAGACGACCCGCATTCGGTCGGTCGGGACGGGTATTTTCTCCAGTTCGGCTGGGACGCGGGGTCGGATCTGTTTGCCGGCGTCGGTCAGATCGGGCTGCACCGCAGCGCGGCGGACGAATTCTTCGGCATTTTCCAATTCGCGATATGGCAGAGTTACGCAAGAAACTTCATAGGCCTTCTCCAGATCGGCGCCTGGAACGTGGAGCAGGATCACTTCATCGGCTTGCTTCAGCTCGGTGCGTACAACGAGGCGCGCCGGGAGCTGTACGCCCTCGCTCAGGTGGGTGTTTACAACGAAGTGACTCGCGCCTATGTGGGCGGTCTGATGATCGGTGTGGTCAACCGTACCGGCGACGGAGACATTCTGGGCCCGAGCCAGTTTGGGGTGGTCAACATAGCCGATGATATCTACTCCATCCTCGGTCAGTACGGGGTCTACAACAAGGCCGGCGACAACTTCGTGGGAATCCTCCAGTTCGGGCTCTACAACTTCGCCGGGCGATTCATCGGTATTGCCCAGGTGGGAGTCGTCAATCGCTTCTACGAATACGGGGGGCTGTTGCAGGTTGGGGTGGTCAACTTCGCCAGAGAGATAAACGGGGCCCAGATCGGACTGGTCAACCACACCCTGGAGCTGCACGGTTTCCAGATCGGCCTGGTCAACCTGAGCCGCAAGGGTGGACTTCCGTTCATGCCGTTCGTAAACGCCGGGTTTTAAATTTGAGCCATGTTTCGCGCCCGTCGTCTCATCATGTAATGAGAAGTCCAAAAGGAAACTCAAGTGCGAAATTGTGCGCGAATCGAAAGGACCAGGAAAAATGAGATTATTCTTCATGATTATCGTTTCATTGCTCGTCGCGGCGGCGGCTCCGGGTTGTGGCGATTCGGACAGGGAAGATAACAGCGACGGCACCGACACGGATACCGACACGGATACGGATACCGACACGGATACCGACACGGACACGGACACCGACACGGACACCGACACGGACACGGACACCAACCCCGACGGCTGCGAGGGGGTCGACTTCCTTTTCATGGTCGACAACTCCATCTCGATGGAAGATGAGCAGCAAAACCTGATCGACAGCTTCCCCGGTCTGATCTCCGCGATCACCGAAACCCTTCAACTCGACAACTTCCACATCATGGTGGTGGATTCCGATTCCATATATACATCGCCGAGCGGGTGGGAGAACCACGCCTGCACCAGCGCCGGATGTTGCACCACCTGGTGTAACACGGTGCCGGATTATTACGACTGTACCGAGACCGGTGTTGCCCCCTACTACTCCTGCGCCGAGTGGCTCCTGGGCGATACGACCTCACCCGATTGTGACTCTGTGCTCGGGGCAGGTCACCTCGGCAGCAACAACGGAACCACATGCACGATCGATGGGGATAACCGTTACATCATCGAAGGTCAGTCCGATCTGAACGACGCGTTCGCCTGCATCGCAGACGTGGGCACTGACGGCAATGGCAATGAGCGGATGATGGAGGCGATGGTCAACGCGGTCGGCATATTCAACGAGCCCGACGGATGCAATGAGGCCTTCATCCGGGACGAGGCGGTGCTTGTCGTGACGTTCATCACCGATGAGGATGAAGCCTGCACCGCGGTCGACGAGGAGTGCTCACAGGGGAACTCGATGACCTGGAAGCAGGCGCTGGTCGATGCCAAGGGCGGCAACGAGGAGGCCGTCGTGCTGCTGGGAATATTCGGTGATATCGGACAACCGGGTGAGATCTGCGATCCGCTCGATCCCTACTCGGGAGCGGGAGCCGAGGCGGCGCCGCTGCTCAACGCCCTGGTCGATTCCTTCGGCGACAGGGGACACTTCTGCAGCGTCTGTCTGGACGACTACACCGACTGCTTCCTCGAGGCGGTGAGCATCATCGAGATGGCCTGCGATGACCTGGTAATCGAGTAATTCTTTCGGCCAAGCCCCGAGGGTTTCACTCATCGGGATGCGCGCCGTCTATTTGTCCTCGTCCCGCAGTATAAATGTCGCAGCAACGATGCGCTCCCGCCGTCGCCAAGGCGGGAAGGTAGCACAAGCCCTTTGGGCTTGGCCGAAAGCTCCCTCGGGGTTCACGGAAATGTAGGCCATCCTGACCGCGCCCTCATCAGGGCGCGGTACGAAAATCTGGAGGACCTGTTGTTCAGAAGGCTGATGCGATGAAATGCTGTTTGGGGTGCAGGGCGAAGGTTGGTTTTCTACTCGGGCGGCTCGTACTCACCCACGCAAACGCCGACTTCGAGAATGACGTATAACAGGGCCAGTTCCTGTGGGGTCAGGGTGGCGCTTGCGGCCTGCGAGGTCTCGTACACCGAGTAGAAGACCTTGCCGCAACCGTAGTTGAAGGTGACCATCAACGGCGCTCCCGGGTAGGCCATGTTGTCGACCACCCAGGTGTAGGGCTTGACCCAGCCGCCATCCTCCACGAGGCCCATACCGTTGTCCACTTCGACGGTCTGTTCAATCTTGACGTAGCCGTCGGTGAACGGGAACGAGTTGACGTTTAGCCCGGTGACCCCGGACAGCCAGTCGCGCATCTCCGGATCTTGCACGTTGCCCGTTGTTGTGTAGGCCACCCAGTCGATCCGACCTACGTCGAATACGTCGGTGGGATCGGTGTTTCCCATGCCGCCGTAGAAGTCGATCGGCATCGGAAACGTGGACTCCAGCCACAGGCTCGCGCAGCATGAGTTGTACATCTTGCCGCCGTTCTCCACGTAGGTCCGTACCTTCTCGGTCTGGTTGAGAACAAAGGGCACGCCGTTGGCGTTGGATTCGCACGGCATGAACAACATGTGATACGCGTCCAGATCATCCTGGGTGGTGAAGAGAGTGGCCGACAACGGATAGCCCCCCGTCTCCGCGTCGTCGTACGCGTCAAATACCTCGGTGCCGTACTCGAGGTGGCCCTGGACATCCACGGTGCCCAATCCGAGCTTGGCCAGCAGGTCCTGGGTTCGGTCCCACACGGCGAGGATCACCGCGTAGCGAGGTATTTGATCCAATCCGTCACCCGAATTCAATGCGGGCAGGGTGGTGTGCTCCACGGGAATCTCCAGTTCATCCTCCCCGGTGACGGTGACCGTCCGCTGCCGCTGGAAGAACCCTTTTCGCGTCACGATGGTCCACTCTCCGTCGGGGACGTCCTCGATGATCCAGGTGCCGTCCGCGTTCGAAAGGGTCCAGTCCTTGCCGGTCATGTCGTCGCATTCGTAGCAGTAGGCTTCGGTCGGGATCACCGGGACGTCGTTGGAGGTGAGGTATACCAGCGCGCCGGAGATCGGGATATCCGCGGTGGGTGACATCACCGTACCATTGAGCACGGCGCCCTCTGTTGGATCATCCCCGGTATCCGTGTCGGTGTCGGTATCCGTGTCGGTATCCGTGTCGGTATCCGTGTCGGTACCCGCGTCTTCTATGGGGTCGTTCACAGTGTTGTCTTCCGCGCCCGTGCAGCCGATGGCCAACGCCGAGTAACAAAGAGCGACCAGCCCGATTGCCATACGCGTAGTAATCCTATCCATTTCCAGGCCTCCTTTTAACTTGAGTTCCATTAAAGAAGAGGCTCGCGGATGATAAAGGAGGTCAAAAAAAAGCAGCAATGATCCTGTCAGGGATTGACAGTCTGATCGGCCATGCTCATGAGGGTCTGCGCTTCGAGCGAGGCCATGCTCGGCGGCCAGTAAGTGACCGCGGTGAAATCTTCACCGGTGAGCAAAGTGAAGAACACGCACGCGGCCAGATATGAGCCGTAGATGGAAGGATGGCTGCCGTCGCTGTCATGGAGCCCGATTGCCGGATGCGCGGCTATAGTTGCTTCCCAGGCATCCCCCACCGGCGCGAAGATACCGCCCGTGTCGTTCGCGGCATTCGTGTACGCGGTCCTCAGACCCGCCTGCATCGAGGCCGGATCGTAACCCGTCAGATCGGTTGTGTAGAGTGAATTTCCGGCTTCCCTGGCCCACGTTTCAAAGAACACGGGTTCCGCTCCCGCCGCGGTGACGGCAACACCGAGGGCAACCGCCGCGTTGTAGAAGGTAGTGTAGTCCACGAGAGCCAGATAGCTCTGTTCCTGAAGCACTACGTAGTCCCAATCACCGTTCGCGATGGTGTCCATGGTTGACGCCGTGTTCAGGTGATGCTGTAGCCACATTCCGCCACCGGTGATCGCCTGAACCTCGACTTGCGGGGAGTACCCCGCAGAATCCGCAATATCCTTGAAGAGAGTATGGAGCGAGTTTGCAGCGGTGTAGCTATTGCCGATAAAGAGCACACGACTGTCCATGTCGCCACCGTCAGGTCCGCCGTCGTCATTGGTATCGGTATCCGAGTCAGTATCCGAGTCGGTATCCGAATCGGTGTCGCCGTCCGAATCAGAATCCGTGTCGGTGTCAGTTGTCGCGTCCGATCCGGCGTCAGGGTCTCCCTTCGAACCGTTCGAACAAGCGGACGCCAAAAGTAGAGCAGTAACGAGAATTAAAAGTGAATTGTTCATATTTCATTTCTACCACAAAAATATGTAAAGATGCCTCAATAAAGCCGTTGGCCAAATTTTATTAATATTTATATTGACAATATTAATTATATAATCAATATTTTGACAGTACTTGAGGAAAGGATGAAACAAATGTCCAAACTGGTTACACAATGTCCCGCATGTCGGGACAAGCTCCTGGTGACACGCTTGAGCTGCACAAGCTGCGACCTGCAACTCGAAGGTCAGTTCGAGATTCCCGGATTGCTGAGTCTTGATCCCGGCGATCTCGATTTTGTTATCAAATTCGTAAGGGCGTCGGGCAGTCTCAAGGAGATGGCGAGCATCGAGGGACAGAGCTACCCGACGATCCGCGCCCGGCTCAACGACATCATCGCCCGACTCGACGACGCTCCGGGTCCGGTGGAGATGAGACAACACGAGATTCTCGACGCCATCGCCTCCGGATCGATGACGGCCGCGCAGGGAGCAGCCAGGTTGAAGGAGGTGAAGCGATGAGCGACGCAAAAAGAAAGGTGCTCGACATGGTCGAGCAGGGCAAGATCTCGTCCGGTGAAGGCGACTCCCTCCTCTCGGCCATGAGTGACGAAAAGCGATTTGGTTTCAAGACCCTCTTCAATCCCTACGAGCGCGTGGGAACCCTGCCCGGCATCATCGTGGGCCTTGTTGTGGCGGCCGCTTCTGTGGGCGTGGCCATGTACATGAACGTGCGGTACGACGGCTTCATGGATATCCACATGGGCGCAGGCCGGGTTGCGGTCGGAGTGGCAATTATCGACCAGTTGATTGCGTGGCCTGTATCAGCATTGATACTCTGGTTGGTAGCGCTGCCCTTCGCCCGAAAGAGCCGGTTCGTCGACTTTCTGGCAGTGCTGGGGATAGCCAGGGTGCTCCAGCTGATCGGCGGCCTCGCCTTGCCACTGTTGACCCCCGATGTGGAGGTGATGGCGCGAATGGCGTCGGATCCCATGTCGGCTGCGGGGGAAGTAGTGGGCATGATCCCCATGATCATCGTGGCGGTGGTGATTATCGCCTGGTTCATCGCCACCCTGGTGTTCGGCTTTCGTCACGCCTCGGGACTGCGAGGCGGCAAGCTGGTCATCGCCTTCCTGATCGGCATTTTCGTCGCCGAGGCCGCCTCAAAGCTACTTCTTAACTTCGCCGCCGTTTTGGTAGTTTAATCATCGGTGGAAAAATCCCCTTTCCCCGGCCTCATTTTGAGGTATAACTTGTGAAGGGGGGAAATATGGGAGTCACTTACAAGATAGATACCGCCAAGAACATGGTCCATATAATAGTGTCCGGTAAGACGGATGCGTCCGATTGGATCAGCTGTTTTACGGAACTCAAGGAGTACGAACTCAAAAGAGATGACATGAACATGCTCCTCGATGTCAGGAAACACGACAGTGTCATTGATACCAAGACCGTTCTTGCCGTGACGAATCTGAGCGCCACCAGGAGGACGCCGATCAAGTTGGCCTTTCTGGTTTCAAGAGTCGTGTCCGTGGGGATGGCAAATATGGCCTCCGCCCATCTGGAAAAAAAGAACATCCATACCAGGGTTTTTGAGGATGAGAAGGAAGCCGAGGATTGGTTGCAGGGGGATTAGGAGAGGCCGACTCCGGGTTCATTTGTCCATCAGGAAACTGGCCACGGCCGCCATCTGACCAACCTGCCTTCCCGCGCGTCCGGCGAGGGCCAATTCCGGGGGCGTCAGGTTCTCGGAGCGGACGACCTCGTGCAGGTGGCCGCACTTGCCCCGGGTCACGTTGGTGTAGATCGCCTTGAGGAAGATGCCCGCCTGCTCGCCTCCGACGGTTCGAGTAAACAAATTCAGGATACTGCGATTCCATGTGATCAGTAGATGATCGGGGCTCGCGAACCGCCGCCATTCTCTACCGAGTTCCTCGGGATCGACAGCATCGCGAAATTGCTCGCGGCGAAGCCCCATCAACTCCAGGTGATCTCCGGTGACAATGGCATTGGGGGGAGGAGTGATGAACCGCTCGAACAGCTCGCCGTCGGTGGGTCGGACGGCCGCCCAGGATATTAGCGCCCTGCCGTTCCCCGGATGGGGCACCGACTCGCCGTATGCGATGATGGCTCGTTCGAGTCCGCCGCGAAGGCAGGCCGGAATCGACTGATCTTCTCGTTGGCGCGGTCGCCTTTCCCTCCTGCTCGTAGGGTCCTTGCCGCGGGACAGGCGGAATTCTATCTGGTCGTCGATCATCGCGTCGAAGACATCGATGAGAGATTCGAGGCCGACGGTCTCGCGCTCCAGTATTTGAAGCGACTGCACTATGGACTCGATAGTCGAGACCGCCTCCTCGCTCGGCTCGGCCCTTATCCGGTACCTGCTCGGCGTCGTTGGCGTCAGCGAGTATCGTGGAAGTTTTCCCAGCCAGGGATTGTCCCGCAAAAGATGTCGTGCGTCGGACCAGGAACCGTCGAGTACGACGAGCCGATCGGGTCGTTCGTCTTCGCGAAGCTGCGATAGATCCCGCGCACCCTCGCCGGGGTAAAGCAATCCGGCTCGGTGGAGGGAAATTGGGGCGCAGGTGAACCGACCGTTTTCGTCCGGCAACACCACCTTCAGATTTACCCTGTCCAGGCCGAGGACGGCGATGCGCGCCGTGCCGATGGGATGCAGGTGCTCACTCTTGTGCTGGAGGATGAGAACCTCCGTCTTGTTCTTCACCCGGGCCAGGTTTTTGCAGATGCACACGACCCTTGGCTTGAAGCAACGGTAGCAGACCTCGCGTGTTTCAATACCGTCATGTCTGGCGTTTCTCGCGCTCATGGTGAGAGCATTACCACGGTTGCCGGTATAAAAATCCGTTTTCTACGGCTTTTATTTGATGTACAGTGTCCGTATGGGGGAAACATGGGGATCACATATAAAATAGATACCGCCAGGAACACGTTTCGCATAACAGTGTCGGGCAAGACAGATGCGTCCGATTGGATCAGCTGTTTTACAGAATTCAGAGACGACGAACTTCGAACAGATGAAGAGAACGTCCTCCTCGATGTCAGGAAACACGAGAATGTCATCGATACCGGGACTCTTCTTTCGCTGATGGAGATGGCCCCCGAGCACAGCAAGCCGATCAAGTGGGCCTTTCTGGTCTCAAGGGTCGTGTCCGTGGGGGTCGCGAATATGGTCTCCGTCCATCTCAAGAAAAAGAATGTTCAAGTAGAGGTTTTCGAGGACGAGACGGAGGCCGAGGATTGGCTTCAAAAAAAATAAGCAGCCTCATTTCACGGTAAATTGTCTTTTGATGGTATTCTTTGTGAATGAGTATGAGTAACGGATTCACAAGAACCGCATGGGTTTCGATGGGGACGCTGGTGTTCGCCCTCCTCCTTGCCTCTGCCTGCTGCAAAGAGGGTTCCCTGCGCCTCGGAAGGATCTCGGGTTTTCTGTCCGGGGTGTTCGAGGTTGCATTCGAGCTGGATATAGACGGCTATGCCTCGTTCAGTTTCGACGGTGACACCGGGGGCTGGGCACGAATTCCGGCGTTCGATGACGAGAGAATAGTGACCGATCTTTCAGCAGCCGCTTTTTCTGGAAACCAGGTTGAACATGACGTCGATTGGGACGCAAGCGATGAGACCCTCTACCTCGTGCTGGCGCAGGAGATCGGCCTGAGTATACCCGACATCCTCTTCGTTCGATGGAAAGGAGACTCGTATACGGCGGACAAGGGGGTCTGCTACCTGGGCTGGACCGAGCATGGCGAGGTGAAGATCGCGGCGTCGCGTTGTGACGATGACATCGGGGTCATGTACTGTCGGATGAACCAGTGGAGCGACGGGCCGGCCGTTTGTGAGAGTTGTTACACCGGACAGTCATGTGAACTCTGCGACATGACGGAAAGCCTGGGCGATTGTTTGCCTGACGACTCGTCCGGATCTTCCGTGGATATTGACGTGGACATCGACATTGACATTGACATCGACATGGACGTTGACCTCGACCCGGAGCTCGGATGACTTTCAGTATCAGAATTCGCCTTCTTGTCCCGATGATCTTCACGCTCTTGTTGTTCCCCGCAGTGGTGTTCGGGCAGGGGGTAGCGCCGGATCCGACTCTCATGTCATCGCCGCCGCCGGAGGATCCAGTCGAAGACCTCGAAGAAGAAGACTACGAAGAAGACGAGGAGTATCACGAGGGCTTCTTTTTCCGGTTTACTCTGGGTCTGGGATGGGGCTGGGTGGAGGGTGATGGTACCATGCCGCCTTCCAAGGGGATCGAGTTGATCAGTGATCCCTCCCATCACTCGCCGGTCTTCAATCTGGCCATGAGCCTTGGAGCCGGTTTTTATAGCCTGGCGGTGCATCTCGGCGTGGTAATGGAGCGGATGATCGTGCGTGGGGACGATACCACCTCAATGGGGTTCACGCTGTGGGGGATTGGCGGGGGGCTCACGTACTACTTTACAGAACATGATTTCTTTGCCACCGCCCAGATCCGCTACCTGGCTTTGCTGCTGTTCATGCCGGGCGTCATCTGTGAAGATTACAACGAGGACAAGTACGAGTGGTACAAGGGGCCGGGCATCACCGCCACCCTGGGCAAGGAGTGGTACAAGGAAGGTAAAGACGGCGGGGTGGGGCTCGGGCTACAGTTCAATTACGCCCGCCTGAGCCACGACGGGGGCTTCTCCTTCGATTACATGAGTGTCTTGCTGCTTCTGACCCTCACCCATTTCTAGAATTCGCCAATAGCTCAGCCAGCGCCTTCGCGCCGTCCACGGCTTTTGCCTGAAAGTGGTTGTTGAAAAAGACGAGCACCTTGTTCACCTTGCTTTCCAGGTTCAGTATTTTTGGCACCCACTCCTTCAACTCGCCGGCCGCGTAACGATAGTCGTAGCGTTCGTGGGGCTGGTTGTGCTCGTACCACTTGGCGGCGTTGCGGCCGTGAAAGCGAACATAGGCCGGGGAGGCCGTGGCGTCCGCGATGGGGGGCATCAGACCCCTCACCTTCGGCTCGTCCACGCAACAGTAACCCACGCCGATCTTGGTGAGCCAGCTTCTTATGGGATCGGCGGCCCACTCCTGTCGCCTCAGCTCCACGACGAGAGGCGGTCCGATGCGATCGGCCATCCGCTTGAGATAGGAGCGGTTCTCCTGATTTTGCTCGAATGAGTAGGGAAACTGGGCCAGCACGGCTCCGAGCATGTCCGCTTCCCTCAAAGGAGAGATCGCATCCGTGAACTCCTTGTAATCGAGCTCGCCGGCCGTGCGATCGTGAGTCATGGAGCGATGGGCCTTTATGGAGAACTCCACCTTTCCGTCCGTGCGCTCGATCATCGAGTCGATCTGACGGGAGGAGGGCATGCGGTAGTAACTGAAGTTGAGCTCCAGGGTTTCGAATTGATTTGCGTAGTAAGAGAGGAACTCGGATTTTGGAAGATCGTCCGGGTAGAAGAAACCGCGCCAGTCGTCGTAGTCGAACCCGCTCGTACCGATGGAGATCACGGGGTGAGAGTGTCCGGGTCCGGCGGGGTGAACGTGCTGTCGTTGGTGATGTAGACGTATCCGATGATCGGGTAGTTGCCGTCGAAGGTGTCGCCGAACAGAGAGAAAGTGTGAGTTCCCGGCCCCAGATCCCAGGTCCATGGGGAGCCCGGCCCGTCGTTCACCAGGGTCCAGGAGTAGCTAGTAGTCGTTGGAATGGGGGTGCTGTCGTCGATGTCCCAGATACCCGGGTTGTCCCAGTCGATGAGGTCCATGGTCAGGCCGAAAGAGTGACCCGTGGTCGAGGTGTCCGTGAGGCCCCACACGTACCAGGTATCCAGGCACGGCAGGTCGAAGGAATGGATCGCGTATCCCTGGTAAGCCGTGTGGGTGTGGAGCCAGTCCATCCCGGTGTAGGAGCTCGAGTCGTGGTTGAACATGGGATCCGCAACGATGTCGGCGTCGTCCCAGTGGAAGTACAGATCATGATTGGAGGTGCATGACGAAACCGTTGACCCGTCGTAGCAGATGCCCGACTGCGGGTTGGAGATGGTCATGTCCAGGGTAAACGAGCCCTGCCCGGTCGCGGAGGTGAAGAACGAGTCGACGATCACATAATGCCAGCCGTCCGCAGTGGCCTCCCACGAGAAGTGCTCCTCCCCGGGGCCCGAGTCGTCGTCCACGCACGCGGCCACGGTTTTGCTCTCGCAGGTTAGTCCCGAGGAGACGCCGTCGTAAACGAGGGCCAGGGACAAATCCGCAGCGGCGGCGGTCATCGAGGCGTTTAAAATCTCCCCGGCGTACAGGTACACCCGGTACACAACGTCGTTGCCGTTCTGGGGGAATGTGCTGCAGGTGAGGGTAACGTCTGCGGCGAATGAGGTGTTGTCTCCATTGATGGTTGTCGCGATCTGATCCCGGCCGATTTTCATGGCGTTGGCGCAGATCTCAGCGGCCTCGGTGCCGGAGCTGCATACGTCTTCGCCGGTATCCGTATCCGAGTCTGTGTCCGAATCTGTGTCCGAATCTGTGTCCGAATCTGTGTCCGAGTCGGTGTCGGAGTCGGTGTCGGAGTCGGAGTCAGTGTCCGAATCGGCGTCCGAGTCGGCGTCTGAATCCGAGTCTGAATCCGAATCCCCTCCTGCGTCCAGGCCCTGGAAAGGGGCCGGCGTAAAATTGGTGCAGCCCCAACAAATGATCAATGGCAACAATAGGGAAATGCGTTTCATCTAAACCTCCGTACATTCATTTTCACCGATCAAGCAGATCCGCACAACTGTCAAAAGGACCGATGGATCCCGGGGCACCTTTTACGTGAAGATGCATAATTCGCCAATTCAGAGGTGCGGTTTATCCGCGTCCGCTGGAGTGTCTTGTTGGCCGTCTACTTTTTATAGGCTGGTCTGAGGCCCTTCAACATGGGGTAGTGTTTGGTGTTGAGGGTTTTCAGTTCCGTGTTCTCGGCTTCAACGGTAGCAGCAAGGATGGCGTCTGCAAGTCCGACGCCGTGTGATTTGCCGTAATCGCGCTTGTAAAGCCCTCCGGTTTTGGCGATCTCTGCACTTACAGGAACAACACGGAAGAGTGAGACAAAATCCTCCAGAGCGATTTGCTCTGCATCTCCCTTAACTCCAGCGTACAATTCCGCAACGACGATGGATGACAGGATAATTCGTTCTGAGTGGGCGTTGACGAAACCCACTGCTTTGCTGTAGCCGCGAAAAAAATCGACGAGAACATCTGTGTCGAGAAGGATTGCGCCCGCCATGGCTAGTTCCTGTCCCATTCGGCCCGCGTCGCCTTGAAGTCGGGAAGATCCGCACGGTCCTTCCATATTCCGGCGGCTTCGCGCAATACCGCCTCCCGCCGACTGAAGCCGGCCTGATCTATGAGGAGATTGACGGCCTCTCGAATAAGCTCGCTCTGTTTTTTCCCCGCAGTTTTGGCTATCGCAGCCAGTTCGTTACGTTGGCGTTCTGTTAGATATATCTGCGTTCTTACCATACCACACCTCCGATAATGTATACATCAGCATTATACATCATGCATATTTTCCGTCAAGACCGGCGTCCTCATATTTCAGACCGGGAGCTGGTCGAGGAGGTTGGAGAATGCGTCGGCGTTTACTGCTTCTCCGAGTCGTTTTCGAAAAGCGGCGGCTCCGTTGAAGCCCCGAAGATACCAGCAGGCGTGCTTGCGCATTTCGAGTACGGCGCGCTGTTCGCCGGACCACTTGATATACAGTTCGAGATGCCTGCGGCACGTCTCCACCCTGCCCGCAAGACCGGGAGCACCCTCGCCCCCGGCAAGCTCTCTGAAGATCCACGGGTTACCCTTTGCGCCCTGACCGACGGCCACGCGAGCGCATCCGGATTTCGCGATCATTTCCGTTGCGTCAGCCGGTCCCTTGATTCCGCCGTTTCCGACAACCGGGATGTTCACCGCGTCCACTATTTCGCGAAGCAACGCGAGGTCCACGGGACCGCTGTGCCCCTGATCCTTCGTGCGGGCGTGGATGGTGACAAGCGATACGCCGCTATCCTCCAGGATCTTGGCGATCTGCACACCGTTGCGGTCATCGGCCGAATAACCCAGCCGTGTCTTGGCGGTCACCGGAACATTCACGGCGCCCACAACCTGCGCGGCGATCTCTCCGAGGGTCTGCGGATCTCGCATTAGCGCCGCCCCGCATCCCAGGCCGTTCTTGACAACCTTGCGCGCGGGGCAACCGAAATTGAGATCGATGATGTCCGCCCCTTGCGCCTCGACGATGACGGCCGCCTGCGCCATGACCTCCGGCTCCCGGCCGTAGAGCTGCACTACGAAAGGCGACTCCCCGGGGAACTTGTCCATCAGCGCGAGGGTCTTCGAACCGTGCTTGCGCTTTCGATTCCCGGCCTTCTTGTCCAGATATACCACAGCGTGACAGGAGACGAGCTCCGTGACTGCGAAGATCGCGCCCAGCTCGCGACACAGTTGCCGAAAGGGTGGATTGGTGATCCCCGCCATTGGCGCAAGTACGGCTCCGAGGCCGATCTCGTGCGGACCCAGTTTCACGGGTGACTAATCATGATCGGGAAAGGACATGTTCAGAGGGGTGAATTGCTCTTTGAAATCGTCGCCTGCCCACAGGAACTCACCCGCCTGATCCTGCTTGTACCTGTCCACGTAATCCTTCCAGTCCTTTCCGATGGTGTCCAGTGCGTCCAGCAGGAAGTCCAGGTCCTCCGAGCTGGTGGCAGGAGACAGGGAGATCCTCACCCATCCTGGCTTGGACCACAGATCGCCCTCGTCGAGGGCCCGGAGGATCTCCTCGGAGTCCTTCTGCTCTATCCCCAGAAGGTTGTGGCCGTATGTTCCCGCGCACATGCACCCGGCGCGCACCTGGATGCCGAATCGATCGTTGAGGAGTCGAACTGCCAGGTTGTGGTGCAGCTCGCCATCGTGGAGAATTATGGAGAACACCCCCAGCCTGTCCACCTCCGGGTTCCCCAGAAGAGTGACGGCCTTGTTTGCCAGGAGGCGTTTTGTTGCGTAGTGGACGAGCTCATGCTCGGCCCTGTCGAGGAGTTCTTCTCCCAGGTATTTCTTGAGTTCGAAGACCAGCCCCGCGCGGATGATCTGTACGATGGGCGGTGTGCCTCCCGTTTCCCGGGACCGGAGATCCCCGAGGTATTGATGATCCCACGGGGACGTGTACAGGACGGTGCCGCCGCCGGGCTCCACAGGAACACTGCTGGTGAACAGTTTCTTGGAGGCCGCCAGGATCCCGGGCGTCTGGGGTCCGCCGGCGAACTTGTGAGTGGAGATGAACAGCGCGTCTCTTCTCTTCCCTTCTCCTTCGTCCGGGTGCATGTCGATGGGTACGTAAGGCGCCGCCGCCGCGTAGTCGAAGAACGCGACGCCGCCGTGCTCGTGCATGACCTCGCAAAGAGCGTCCACGTCGTTGAGGATGCCGGTGACATTGGAGGCGGCAGAGAAGGTGCCGATCTTCTGAACGCGATCTTGCACCTCGGGCAGCTTGAGCCGGCGCTCCAGATCCCGCCAGTCGATGCGACCGGCCTTGTCGAAGCCCACGAACATTGTGTGGCCCACGGTTTCCCGCCAGGCGATATCGTTGGAGTGGTGCTCCATCATGGACCGAAAGATGATCGGCCGACACT
>JAUVAN010000027.1 GCA_030591725.1 Deltaproteobacteria bacterium | reverse complement strand
TATTGTCGTTGGCGCAGATCCCTCTCGAGGAGGAGTTCATCCAGGGTGTCGTCGAGATCGGTCATCATTACCCTGGCCAACCGCAGATCCCGTTGAAGTTCTTCCAATGTCGTCTGGGCATCGGTGAAACTGAGGCCGCAGTCGCGTTGCCTTTTCAGGCTCGAGACCACGAGGCGCCGGAGCAACCCGGCGCGGCGCAGGAACCCGGTGCCGGATCCGGCGTTGAAAAGATATTGCAGGGATCTCCCATGCCGCAAGAGCCGGTAGAGGAGACCCGCCTTCGCCGCTGACAGTTGCTCGGCCTCCACGAGATCGGCCTGCGTCGTTTCCACGTCGGTGACCGCCTCCACCAACTTAATTTCCAGGTGTTCGATCCGCCTGGAGGTCCTGTCGATGTCGGACGTTCGCGCGGCTATCTCGATGTCCAGATCCTCGTCGTTGATGAAAGAGAAGTCATCGTATGAGGCGCCCCCCGCGAAGAGGAGCAGTGACAGGAAGCATATCGTCATCCCTCTGGGCATCCTATCGAGCTTCATCGAGTCGCCTCAGGGACAGCCGTGCCCCGGCAAACCCAGCCGCCAGCCCGCCCAGTATGAGGCCGAGCAACACCATCGAACCGAGGCGCACCATGGATCCACCGCCGATGAGGGGGAGAATCTGTCCGACCACGAGATCGATCCGGTTCATCATGAAATGAAGCGCAGCCAGGGCGAGGCACATTGCCGCAACGGCCTCCAGCGCTCCCTCGAGCAGGAACGGCAGCCTGACATATCTATCGGTGGCGCCGACGAAACGAAGAACCTCGATCTCCTTTCGTCGGGAGTTGACCCCGGCCCTGATCGTTGCCGCCACAACGAGGACCGCGACTATCATGGTGAGCAAACCAAGCCCCCACACTGCAAGGCGCCCGATCAGGCTGACAGCGGACAGGCGTTCGAACCATTCGTCGTAAACCTGAACCTCTTCGACTATCGCAACATTTTCGAGGCGAACGGCCAGATCCGTGCGCGCCTGCGTGTTTCGCGAGAGCGCCGGTTTCAGGCGAATGTCGAGGGACCCGGGGAACGCAGTCAACGGCAAGCTCGCGCCCATCTCCCCGTAGCTTCCAAGATCCCTGGAGAACCGGTCGCGGGCATCCTCGGGCGTTACCGCCTCGACTCCTTCCACTCCATCGATCTCTCGGACTGCGGCGGCGAGTTTGATGAGGTCCCCATCGCCGGCGTCGCTCCGGAGATAGACGGTGAGTTCGGCAGCGTCTACCCATCGGGAGAGCAGGGTATCCATATTGACTGCGGCGGTCAGCGTCGCGGCGAAGCTGAGAAAGGCGGCGCCCAGCGTGACCACAGACAGCAGATGAAACCATGGGCGTCTCCTGAAACCGCCAAACGCACGACGAATAATGTGAGCTACTTTATTGATTCTCATGTGCCTGTTCCTGCCGCCGTTTCCGTGCCCTTGGAAGACATGCCGACAAGGCGTCCTCCCTCGAAGGCGATGACGCGGTGCGGGCGCGCCGCCATCAACATGCGATCGTGAGTCGCGAACACCACCGTTGTGCCCGACGCAGAAACCTGCTCCAGCACATCGAGTACGAAGTTTGCGGAATAGGCGTCGAGGCTTCCGGTGGGCTCGTCCGCCAGTATCAGCGAAGGAGATCCCACCAGCGCGCGAGCGATGGCCACTCTTTGTTGTTCGCCGCCCGAGAGGAAGGCCGTCAGATCCGCGCCTCTTCCCGGCATGCCGACTTGCTCCAGCACCTCCTCCACTCGGGAACGCATCGCCGAGACGGAGAGCCCCGCCACCTCGAGGGGAAGCCCTACGTTGGCAAAAATGGAAAGGTCGTCGATCAATTTGAAATCCTGAAACACAACTCCCATGGAGCGTCTCAGCACGGAAACCGCCGACCTGCGCAGGTTCGATACATCATGTCCGGCGAACGTCAGTGCGCCCGTGTCCGGCATCTCCGCCAGGTGCATCAACCGCATGAGCGTTGTCTTTCCGGCTCCCGACGGGCCGGCGATGTAGACGAATTCGCCGGGAAAAATATCGAAAGAAATATCGAAGAGCGCCGGTTTGTCGGGTTTGTAAAAACGACTCACCCGATTCAGGCTTATCAGTGGTTTTGTCGAATTGACTACTTTTCGTGTACGTCGTGACTGCATATTTGATCATTTAAAATGATGGAGATTGTTTTGGCAAAAAAATGGCGATTTGATAGCGCTCCGAGTGGAAAACTGAACCTTCGTCCACTGAACAAAATGTGGTCTGTGGGCAAACTGTGGATAGCACTGTGTTTTTGTGCAGGCAAGTACTAGATATTGATAGGTTTGGCAGGGGTGTGCACAAGATATTGTGGTAAAGTCCTTGACAGCAGGTCGAAAAACAGGCAGAAAAATCAGAGTCGGAAACACTGAACAATGCAAGGACCAGACGTCGCGAGGCCCTGTCGTGTCGTAGGGGGTAGTTTTTCTTTAAAATCGAACTTTCCTGGTAATAAAGTACCGGAATTACTGCGTTTGCGGGAGATGGTAATGAGTACGATTGAGCGCGTGATCACCAAGCGGGAAAAACGAACAAAAGACCGCGAAAAAAAGGCATCTTCCACTGGAGGAGGACTGAAATTTTCTCGTCTCATGACACGCGTGGGAACCCACCCATACGATGAGATCCAGTGGGAGCAACGGTCTGCATCCATCACAAACGATAAGGGTGAAAAGATTCTCGACGTCAAGGACGTCGAGGTTCCCGAGTTTTGGAGCCAGCTCGCCACCAACGTGGTGGTGTCCAAGTACTTCCGCAGCCAGTCACGGTCGGGGGAACGCGAGACCTCGGTCCGACAGATAATCGACCGGGTTGTCAACGCTGTCTGCTCGTGGGGACGGCGCGATGGGTACTTCGCGTCGGCTCATGACGCAGAAACTTTCGAGCACGAGCTCACTCATATTCTCCTGCATCAGATGGCAACATTCAACAGCCCCGTCTGGTTCAACGTGGGTATCGACGAGCAACCGCAGGCGTCCGCGTGTTTCATCAACTCCGTGGAAGACACCATGGAGTCCATCATGGGGCTCGCGACCACCGAGGCCAACTTGTTCAAGGGAGGCTCCGGTTCGGGGACAAACCTCTCCACGATCCGTTCGTCACGGGAGAAGCTGTCCATGGGCGGACAGGCTTCGGGGCCGGTGTCTTTCATGCGCGGGTTCGACGCCTTCGCCGGTGTCATAAAGAGTGGTGGCAAGACGCGCCGCGCTGCCAAGATGGTCATCCTCAATGTGGACCACCCGGACATCATGGAGTTCGTCAACTGCAAGGTAGACGAGGAAAAGAAGGCGTGGGCGCTCATAGAGGCGGGTTACAGCGGAGACATCAACGGGCCGGCATACGGTTCGGTCTTTTTTCAGAACTCCAATAACTCGATCCGTGTAACGGACGACTTCATGAAAGCAGTGGTCGAGGATCGCTCCTACGAGACCAAGGCCATCCTGGATGGCTCGACCGTACAGACCCTGAGCGCCCGCGAGGTCATGCGACAGATCTCGGAGGCCACACACACATGCGGCGATCCCGGGCTGCAGTTCGACGATATGTGCAATCGCTGGCACACCTGCAAGGAGTCGGGCCGGATAAACGCGTCCAACCCCTGTTCGGAGTATATGTTCCTCGACAACACCGCGTGCAACCTCGCCTCCCTCAACCTGATGAGATTCATCGGTGAGGATGGCGAGTTCAACGTCGACATGTTCCAGCACACGATCGACGTGATGATCACCGCGCAGGACATCATCGTCGACAACGCCCGGTACCCCACAGAGCCGATCACAAAAAACAGCCACGAATACAGACCCCTGGGGTTGGGATTCGCAAACATCGGAGCGGTGCTCATGTACCGCGGCCTTCCGTACGACAGCGACGCCGGCAGAGCCTACGCTGCGGGCATCACCGCGCTCATGACCGCTGAGGCGTACGTCCAGTCGGCGCGCATCGCCGCCGGTCTGGGTTCCTTCGAGGGGTACGACAATAACGTCGAGGCCATGAGAGAGGTCATCGAGATGCACCGCGACGCGGTCGACTCCATCGATCCCGACCTGGCCTCGCCGGCTGTATTCAATGCCGCGCAGACGGCCTGGGAGGAGGCCGTCACCCTCGGGGACAAGCACGGCTATCGCAACGCTCAGACCACTGTTCTGGCGCCCACGGGTACCATCGCATTCATGATGGACTGTGACACAACCGGCATCGAACCGGACATCGCGCTGGTCAAGTACAAGCGACTGGTGGGAGGAGGCACTCTCAAGATCACCAACCAGTCGGTCGGCAAGGCGCTCTCCGGGCTCGGTTACTCCGAACGGGAAGTACGGGAAATTACCGAGCACGTGGTGAACAACGGAACGATAGAGGGCGCACCGAATCTGCTGCCCGATCACCTTCCTATTTTCGACTGCGCGTTCAAGCCCGAAAAAGGTGTCAGGAGCATCATGCCGCTCGGGCACGTCCGGATGATGTCGGCGGTCCAGCCCTTCATATCCGGCGCCATCTCCAAGACCGTCAACATGCCCAGCGAGGCAACCTCGGACGACATTTACGACATTTACATGGAGTCCTGGAAGCTCGGCCTCAAGGCCGTGGCCGTTTACCGCGACGGCTCCAAGCGCACGCAGCCTCTGTCCACCAGTGAGAAGACGCAAAAAGTGCTAGCGGCAAGGGCGTTCTCACCGGAGATGGCTCGCCGCCGCCTGCCGGACGAGCGCCGGAGCATGACGCACAAGTTCGACATCTCCGGACACGAGGGCTACATCACCGCGGGCATGTACACCGACGGTATGGTAGGCGAGATCTTCATACGCATGGCCAAGGAGGGCTCGGCCGTCTCCGGACTGATGGATTCGTTCGCAACGGCGATCTCTCTGGCGTTGCAATACGGTGTGCCCTTGCAGGTGCTGGTCGACAAGTTCAGCCACACCAGGTTCGAGCCGTCCGGGATCACCCGCAATCCCGAGATTCCGATCGCCAAGTCAATAATGGACTACCTGTTTCGGTGGCTCCAGCTTCGGTTCTGCCGCGACGCGAACGCCGATGGCGAGGACATCTCCGGCAGCGACTACCCCAAGGTCACAATCCAGACCACCTCCAGCATTCCGCCGGTACCTGCGGGATTCGCGGACTCAATTATGCCCCCCGGCTTCCATACCGAGGTGGACGCCCCGTTCTGCCCCGACTGCGGATCGATCATGGTTCGATCGGGCGCCTGCCACCGCTGCATCAACTGCGGATCCACCTCCGGCTGCAGCTGAGCTGAAAAGCTAATCAATATTCACAACAACCACTTGCGTGAATACCGTTGCGCGGGGAGCGTCCAATATCTTGCTCGACACTTTTGAAAATAAACGACGAAATTGGTATAGTGGCCCAACGATAAACAAGAAAAAGGAGAACCCTTATGAAAAATCTACTTCATAGAGCAACACTCGTGATCGCGATGATCATTGCGGCGGCATGGATGTCCGGGTGCGTCATTCATGCCTATAGCGGCGATGGAGACAAGCCGACAAAAACGAAACACGCGAAGTCCAAAAAGAAACACAAAGCCAAGCCGGACAAGAAGAAGTCCAAGCCGGTTGAGGGGAAGAAGGCCAAGCCGGCCGAAAAGAAAAAGGCCGAGCAGGCGGTAGAGAAAGAGGACGAGCCGGCCAAAGAAAAGCAGCACATGGCGGAAAAAAAGAAGAAGCACATGGTGGAGAAAGATAAGAAAGCCGGGCTGGACGGAAAGAAAAGAGGCGAGGCTGGCGAAAAGAAGAGGGGCGTGAAGGGTGAAAAGAAGAAGGGCGGGCTCGAGCATATGGTCGAACCGGACGCCCAGTAAGAAAGTAAAATTTGCCGGGTTATTGTCCCGCCCTCTCCAAAAAGCGACAAACCAGCCAAAAGATGCCATATACAGCCGCATGAGCGCGGATGACACGAAGCGCCTCGCGCGAAGGCTTATCATCGCCGGGTTTGACGGAATTTCCCTCCCGGACGATCTTGCGCAGCAATGCACCCACGGTGCGTTCGCGGGCGTCATCCTTTTCAAGCGAAATGTTTCAAGCGCAAAACAGGTCTCGTCGCTGGTGGAGGAGATAAGGCGCGTATTTCCGGCCAACAGACCTCCCCTCATCCTGGTGGATCAGGAGGGCGGGCGCGTGGTGCGCATTTCAAAGCCGCTTACCGTCCTGCCACCGGCGCGTGTCATTGGCGAGATCGACGATACGGAGCTGACCGGCGCGGCCGGACGCCTTGTGGGGCTGGAGCTCAGATCCCTCGGGTTCACCCTGAACCTGGCGCCCATCCTCGACGTGGACACCAACCCTGACTCTCCGGTGATCGGAGACAGGTCTTTCGGGAGCAACCCCGACATCGTTATAAGGCACGGCTTCGCGTTCGCGCGTGGGCTGAAGACCGGCGGGGTGCTCCCCTGCGCCAAGCATTTCCCCGGCCATGGTGACGCCTCTTTCGACAGTCACCTTTCTCTGGGGCTGGTAGAGCACGACGCAGCTCGTCTCGAGGCCGTGGAGATGGAGCCGTTTCGCGCGTGGGCCAGGACCGGCCTCGGACCGATCATGACAGCCCACGTGATCTACCCGAGCCTGGATCCCGACAACCCGGCCACCGGTAGCCGGAAGATAATCACCGGCGTGCTGCGGGAGAAGATGCGCTTCTCCGGCGCCGTGTTGACCGACGATCTGGAAATGGGCGCCGTTGGACAATCCGGTGGCCCGGCGGCGATGGCGATTGCATCCGTACGAGCCGGCGCTGACGGCCTCCTCGTTTGCAGGAGCTCCGACGTGCGCAATGAGGTCATCGACGCCCTTGCAGCAGAGGCCTTCGAGCACAAGAGCTTCGAACGGAAGTTGCAGATCGCTTCTAAACGACTCGAACCCCTGGGCTCTCCTCCTGGACCGGATGTTGACTATTCCTGGATCGGGTCCGACGATCATCGGTCGTTACAGGACAAAGTGATGTCCCGTTTCGACAGAGCATAAGGAGATCTATTGGCGGTCCACGGCAATCTGACCGGACTCAAGGCGACACACAAGAAAGCCCTCGAGCGCATGAACAAGCGCCGGGTCCCGGCACAGCGCATCGTAACGCCGGAGCTCGCCGGGGCGATGGCCCTGCTTTCCAGGGAGACGGGCCGCCAGATCGGCCTCTTCATAGATCGCCAGGGCCAGGTGACCGACGTGGCGGTGGGCGACGCCGACAGGATCCTCCTGCCGGATTTCGGCAGGGTGCGAGCGGGGGAGCGGCGATTTCGCGGGTTACGGCTGATCCACACGCATCTGCACAGCGAGCCACTCTCACGGGACGACCTCACCGACCTCACCCGGTTGCGTCTGGATATGGTCGTTGCCATCGGCGTCTCACCGGGAGGAACCCCGGGCGCGGTCTACACGGCGCACCTTCTCCCTCCGTCCAAAAAAGGCGAATTGCATCGCCTGGCGGGCCCCCTGAACCTGGGCATGCTCCCCGGGGATTTCCTGGAGGTGATGACCTCCCTGGAAGAGGAATTCCGACGTCACTCGGTTGCCAGGACCGTGAGCATGCCGGAGGGACGTGCGGTGATCATCCACGTTACCAGAGATCGACGGAAGCTTCGGGAGGCAGAGCTGGCCCTGGATGAATTGAGCGAGCTGGCCCGCACAGCGGGGGTCGAGGTGGCGGATCGTGTGATACAGATTCGGAAAAAGCCGGATCCCCTGTACGTGGTGGGACGCGGAAAGCTCGAAGACATCACTGTGCGAGCCATGCAACAGGACGCGGAACTCCTCATAATGGACTGCAACCTGGGCGCCAACCAGAGCCGCGCCATCTCCGAGATCACCGACCTCAAAGTAATCGACCGCACCCAGCTCATCCTGGATATCTTTGCCCAGCGCGCCCACTCGCTGGACGGGAAGCTCAAGGTGGAGCTCGCCCAGCTCAAGTACCTGTTACCCCGTCTGGGCGCCAGGGACGACTCGCTGTCGCGCCTGACCGGCGGCATCGGCGGCCGGGGGCCGGGGGAGACGAAGCTGGAGATCGGCAGGCGGCGGGCCAGGGACCGGGTGACCAGGCTCAAGAAGAAACTGGACAAGCTGGCAATGGCGAGGGTTCAGCGACGGGCCCGGAGGCAGCGCAACGAGGTGCCGGTGGTATCCATCGTGGGGTACACCAACGCGGGGAAGTCCACGCTACTCAATGTGCTCACACATTCGGACGTCCTTGTAGAGGACCGGCTGTTCGCGACCCTTGACACCTCCTCGCGGCGCCTTCGATTTCCGAGGGAGAGGGAGATCATCATCACCGATACGGTGGGGTTCATCAGAGATCTTCCGAAGGATCTCATAGACGCCTTCAAGGCGACCCTTGAGGAGCTCGACGACGCGTCGCTCCTTCTTCACGTCGTGGACGTGTCCGACATCAACCACGGCGATCAGATCAAGTGGGTGGAGCAGATCCTGCTGGATCTGGGGCTGGGCGACACGCCGAGGCTCATCGTGCTCAACAAGGCAGACCTGTTGGACGAACAGGAAGGCATCCCGGAGGCCAACAACCTCGACGGCGTTCTCATATCCGCGATCGACAAGAACACCCTCAAACCCCTGCTCGCGCGAATCGAACAGCATCTGTGGCGCACGTAGGGGCGCAGCATGCTGCGCCTCGAATTCGATAAACAAATAGACAAATGGGGTCGTAACCCCAAATCCGGGTTTTTCTATCCTTCTGACAGCGGAAAAAGCTACCTCGGCGCGGCTACCTTCTTGGCGCTGGGCCAGGAGTCGTCGGTCTTGACGATCTGACGCTTGACGGGGTTGCGGGGGCGCTCGTAGCGCGAGCAGTACTTGTCCCACAGATCGATCACCCGGGTGGACTCCCCGTCATCTTCGAGCCCCTCGTAGAGTTTACCCAACTCCACGCGACCATCTTCGCAGGCGTTCCAGCCGTCCGCGTCCTCCCACGCTCCAAGCGAGTAACTGTACATGGCCGGAATGGGGCGCGCGGCCATCTGGGCCAGGAGATCAACCCAGGCCATTATCAATCGCGCCTTGCGAACATTGTACGCATCGCCGTGGATCTCATCTAAATTAAAGGCGTAATCCTCGAACAGCTCGTCGCCGGTCTCCGGGTCCTGGTACGTGATGGACAGCATCACGTCGTCCTGGGGACGAAGCTCCCCTCCCCTGGCCATCAGATCCGACAGGAAGAGCTGGGAAGTGTTTGCGAAGTAGTGAATGGCCTGCACGTCTTCCTTTACGGTGGAACTCTCCTCTCCGTAAAAGACGTTCATCCTGAGGGATTCCGGCAGGCGCAACAGGAAGTGCACATCCAGGGCCGTGGTCTCTATCAGGGAGATGAACCGGGGACCAAAGACCGCGTCCACTTCGGCCTCCGAGCCCAAAAAGACGTAAGCGCCCTTGCCCCGCTCGGTCAGACGATCCAGCAGCGAGTCGTTGAAGTCCCTTCCCACGCCCACTCCAGAGAGCCGTATTCGGCGGCTGTCGTAGTACTTGGAGATCATGGAGATCATGCGCTCGTCGGTGACGCCCGTATTGGTGAGGGCGTCGGTGATCAGGATCAGCCGGTTGGAGTACTCCGCCTGATATGTGCGGTCTGCGATCTCGTACCCTCGGGAGAGCCCCTTGTGAATATCGGTGGCGCCCATGGGGCGAAGCGCGTCGATGGCGCGCTCGAGGTCGCTGATCTTGTCGCGACCCACCACGAAGTTCTCCACCGGTACGCACACTTGGTGATCGAAGAGCACCAGATGAACCATATCGCCGTCCTTCAACTCCTTGACGCTGCGGCGCAGGCCCCGCTTGAGGTATTCCATACGACCCTCGTCATGCATGGAGCCGGAACGGTCGATAACCCAGGTGAGGACCATGTTGCGCCTGCTCGCCTTGTCGACTGGACGACCGCGCACGGACATGGAGAGCGAGTATATGCCGTCCTCGCGGGGATCGGAGGCCACGTCCGCATGGACGGCGAAGTCGTCGTCGTCGCCGACGGTGAGCGTCTCGAACGAGAAGTAGTTGAGCAGCTCGTGGGGCCGGATGTGGTCAAGGGGCAATGGCAGGAACTTGTCGATGGCGTAGATGACCCGCTGGGCGGAGGAGAGGCTCATTGTGTCGTCGTTGGACAGGTAGATTTCCGCGCCCCAGTCCTCGTACTCGGATCCGATCTCATCTTCGACAGGCTCACCTACATCGCCCGCGATCTGCAACTCGGAATCATCGTAGTCGGCTCCGGCGATCTCTTCGGATTCGGCCATCTCCATCGCGGGTGCCGCCTCTCTCGATCTGTCGGGGCTGGATGGCTGCGCCATGGGCGCGGACGGGGGCGGGCTCGCAGTTGAAGGTGTCGCCCCGGGCGCGGGCGCCGATTTGGCCATTCCCGCAGAGCTTCCACCTCCAGCCCCGGAGCCGAGCAGGCCATCGAGGCTTGAGCTGGGTCGCTTGTACTTCTTGCCGCTGGCCTTCTTCTTGTATTTCTTTCCCTTGTATTTCTTTCCCCCGTTTTTCTTTTTGGGCCTCGGTTTTTTCATGACAGGGGGCCTGGGTTTCGGACCGGCGGCGATCTTCTTTTCTTCCTTGTCGTACATCCCGTAGCAGGCGCCCATCCTCATCTCCAGGGCCGGCAAGGAGCTGTAATTCGGTCTGGGCACGGTCAGGGTTCGCCTGTGGGACGGGTGTCGCCTGGCCTCGAACTTGTGCGCCGGGGCGTCGTATCCTCCCGGTGCCAATTCCCCTGCGATCCTGGGATCCCCTTTCCCCGGTTCGGTCACGTCTCCCACGATGGCCGGGCCGCAGCTGATCGCCAGGAACAGGATCGGCCAGAAGAACTTGGATGCAACTAGTCGTTTCATATTCATCTCCCTTTATTCGCGGACCATGGCCGAGAAAAAACGGCCGTTGCCCGTACTGACGGTGTAATCGGTAAAAGGATCTATAGCATGATGCCGCAGGTCATGGCGATGCGGATATTTCAGCCGGCCAGGGCTTCGTGGATACTTTTCTCCGTTATGGCGCCCGAACGCACCACCGAGACGATGTCGTTGCTCACGTCCACCAGGGTGGAGCTCTCACCCGGCGACAGATCGCCCGCGTCGATCAGGAGATTCACCGTGCGGCCGAAGTTCTTCTTGACCTGAGCGAGCGAGTGGGCGCCCTTCTTCTTGGCCAGGTTGGCCGACGAGACGAGAACGGGCCCGCCGAAGGCCGCTATGACCCTGGAAGAAACCTCGTCCTCCGGCACGCGAACCCCGAGCCAGCCCTTTGCCTTGGTCAGCGGTTTCCTCACCTTGGGGTGAAGATCGTCGCCGGCCTTGAAAAGCAACGTGACAGGCCCCGGCCAGAAACGATCCATGAGCGTGTGCGCATCGGGCGAGACGAAGGATGCCACCTTGTCCGCCCAGCTTCGGTCCGGTACGAAGACCAGCGCCGGCGCGTTCTTGACCCGCCGCTTGGCGTGGATCATCGCCGTGACGGCCGATGGGGATCCCAGATCGGCCGCGAGCTTGTACCCGGACGGCGTCGGAATGCACACGAGTTCACCGTTCGCGAGAGCCTCTCCTATTTGTTTGTAGAGTTGCGGGTTGGATTGCAGTTCGGAAAACTTGATTGTTTTCATTCACCCTCCCTTGTCCTGTCTCTATTTTGCAACAATTCGGAGCTTCGCGCCATTCCCGTATCGTGTAATGTTTTTTATTTTAGGTTGTTTCGGATCCGCCGGGTTCACAGATAATGAACTAAATCGGCACGTCGCCGGCCGATGCGGGGGTTTCGTCGTCGCCGATGCTATCGGTGTTTCCGTATCCGAGAAAATCTTCCCCCCAACAACGCACACCACCGGAATCGAGCAGTGCGCAGGTTTCTTTGGCACGCAGGCCTATTCGGGCGACCGGGCTGCCCACGTCCACATCACCAGCGGTGTAGGGCAACTCGTCGTCCCCTATATTCTCCGTGTTGCCGTAGCCCAGCTGTCCCTTGTTTTCCTCGAGGATTGGGCTGCCGCCTCCCCAGCAACGAACATTTCCGGTATCCAGAAGGGCGCAGGTGTGACTGTAGCCGGCGGCGATTTGCACCACCGTGCCGCCCACGTTCACGGTTCCGACGGACGACGGGTGCTCGGTGTCGCCTACGTTCTCTTGGTTGCCGTAACCGAGACGACCGTACATGCCACTTCCCCAACAGACTACGTAGCCGGTGTCGAGCAAGGCACATGTGTGCTCTCCGCCGGCGGCTATTTGCGTGACCGTGCCACCCACGTCCACGTCGCCGGCCGACGCGGGGGTCTCGTTGTCGCCGATCGCCAGTGTGTTGCCGTAGCCGAGCTGACCGAAGTTGTACTCGACATCTCCTCCTCCCCAGCAACGGACATTACCGTTGTCCAGCAGGGCGCAGGTATGGACGTAACCGGCGGCTATCTGAACGACCGTACCACCGACATCCACGTCCCCGGCCGACGCAGGAGTCTCATCGTCACCTATTTCATCTGCGTTCCCGTATCCGAGCTGGCCATGGTGGCCCCAACCCCAGCAACGGACCTTTCCGGTGTCGAGGAGCGCACAGGTATGGCCTCCGCCCCCCGCTATTTGCACAACGGCGCCGCCCACGCTCACGGTTCCGGCGGAAGCGGGGGTCTCATCGTCGCCTATGTTCTCCGTGTCACCGTATCCGAGCTGGCCGCATGACCCCAATCCCCAGCAGCGAATGCTCCCCGAGTCCAGCAAAGCGCAGTTGTGTTGCCACCCGTTGAACACCTCCTCGATCAGGTGAGTGTCAGTGTCGATATCAGTGTCCGTATCCATGTCGGAGTCCGAATCGGTATCCGAATCGGCGTCGGTGTCCGGTCCCGAGTCTTCAACGATTGTCGGCGGCGTTACAGAGTGGCATCCTTCAACGACGAGTAAAGCAACAAGAAGAAATGCCGGCCAGGCAAGTTCGAACGACCTCATTTGGCGATAGTAAAGTAATCCGCCCATGGCTAGTAATCCATGTCGATAAAAAAGAACCTTTTCATTGGACCATTTGGCGGGATTGTTCGCAACTGTTAAGAGCGCGTTCCTTCGACGAAACGTTTCCCCGACCGGATCCGGAAGAACCCTCCTACTTCAGGATCGATCGGAGATGGCCTCCACGGCTATCTCGTAGATCCTCTTCTTGGAGACGCCCAGGGCCCTGCTCAGGCTCGCCGCGACGTCCTTCGCCGATTCTCCGGCGTTCACTTGCGCGCAAACGAGCTGTGTGAGGCGCACAGTCGAGATCTCTTCCATTGTTTGCTCGTTTCCCGCCACGACGACGGTAATCTCTCCTCTGACCCGGTCCGAGAACCGTTCCGCCAGATCGTCCAGACTTCCACGGGCTATCTCCTCATGGATCTTGGTCATCTCCCGGAGCACCACGGCAGGCCTGCCCGGACACGCTTGGGCCAGGTCCCCGAGGGTTCGTCCCAGGCGGTTGGGAGATTCGTACAGTACGGAAATCGATGGATCCACCGCGATGGCCTTGAGGCGATCCTCTCGTTTTTTTTTCGAACGGGGAAGGAAACCCACAAAACGGACACCGTCCCCGCGGAGGGCCGTCACTGAAATCGCTGCGGCGAGGGCAGATGGCCCCGGTATGGGCGAAACCGTGATGCCCGCTCGTGAGGCGGCGTCGACGAGCTGTTCCCCGGGATCCGATATGGAAGGAGTTCCCGCATCGCTGACGAGGGCCACGTCATCTCCGCCATCGAGTCGGGCGATAAGGGAAGGAACCGCGCGCCGCGCGTTCTGCTCGCGAAAGCTGACGCACGGAGTGGAGATGTCGTATCGACCGAGGAGCCTGGCGGTCACCCGGGTATCCTCGGCGGCAATGACGGAGACGCTCCGCAGCACCTCGAGGGCTCTCACGGTGATATCTTTCAGGTTGCCGATGGGGGTTCCGACAACGAAGAGAGTTCCGCCATCCCGCCCACTCGAGCTCATTCCTCGTCCTCTTCGAAGTACTCCGGCATCCCGGCGGTCAGGTAGGTTCGCAGCTTGGTGAGCAGGCGCTTCTCCACCTGGCGTATCCGCTCCCTGCTCACTGTGAACTCGTCACCGATCTCCTGGAGCGTCATGGGGTCGCTGCTCATCAACCGCTTGCGAAAGATGAACGCCTCCTTGTCGACCAGGGTCTTCCCGTACTCCTCCAGGTGATCGGACAGGGCGTCGTCGAAGTGCGCCTCCATGAACAGCTCGTCCTGAAGCTCCTTCGGGTCCGGCAGCATGTCCATGCGCGTGAGCGAGCGCCCCTCCCCGTCGAACATCTCCGCGTTCAGGGATACGTCGTCACCCTTGAGCCGCTTGTCCATATCGACCACTTCCTTCTCGGAAACGCCGATGCGATCTGCGAGCACCGTGGTCGTCGGTTCTATGCCCATGGCCTTGAGGCGCGCGCGCTCCTTGTTGAGGTTGAAGAAGAGCTTGCGCTGGGCCTGGGTGGTTCCGAGCTTGACGAGCCGCCAGTTGTTGAGAACGAATCGGAGTATGTACGCGCGGATCCACCACGCGGCGTAAGATGAGAGCTTGACCCCCCGCGTGGGGTCAAACTTCTTGACCGCGTGCATGAGGCCGATGTTGCCCTCCTGGATGAGGTCCATGATGTTCCGGTAGGCTCGTCGGTACTCGAACGCAATCTTGACGACGAGGCGAAGATTGGAAGTGACCAGGCGCGCCGCCGCCTGGACATCTCCGGTGGCGACATAGTGCTCGGCGAGGGTCTTCTCCTCGGCTGGATCGAGCAGGGGGTAGTTTCTGATCTCCCGCAGGAAAGCATCGAGCGGATCGTATCTGGTAACATCGACCGGCCTGGCGGGAGGCATCGAGGGCCTGTTGGGCTTGTCCTTTTTCTTCTTTGTTACCATGCGTACCGACGACTCTCGTTGACCGTTCCCTGGTTACTCGTGTTAACCTGAATTGGTGTTAACATGCAAAATATAACTTGCCTCAACGGTATCCAAAAGACTGCAAATGGAAGTTGATTACCAACCGGATTTCGAGAAACAGAGGACCCGCTATTCCTTCTGTTTTACATGCGAGGACTGCGCCCACTTCGATGGCGAGACCAGCGAATGCCTGCACGGTTATCCAAACGAGCAGCACAGATTGGGATACTACATGAGCGAGATCCGCCCGGATACCATTCTCTTTTGCAAGGACTTCGACCTGGCGTGATCCCGGGATGGGGTCAGACCGGGATGGGGTTATTTCTTGCCCTTTTTTCGACGCTTCTTGCGATCTCCCACCACCCCGGCGGACACCGCCTGCTTGTCGATCACAGCGATCATGTCCATCTTGAGCACCTGCCTGCCATCGACATTCCTGACCTTGCCCCGCAGTCGGACCTTCGCTCCGGGCAGGATCACTTCCTCCACTCCCTGGAACTGCTTGCCGTACTGCTTTGTCAGCTCCTGGTGTTGCTCCCGCGTGAACTTCCCCGGTTTTGCCGGGACCACGGCGAGGGTGCCGCCCTCCATCTCCAGATCGAACGGGGAGTAGACCTCCGCCTCCTTGAGCTTGTGAATGGTGGGCTGCGGGTTGCGTCCGCCTGTCATTACCAGGAACGATCGATAGAAGTACGCCACGCAGTTCTGACCGCGAACGGGCGAGCGCAGGGGCTCCTCCACGCGGGCGATGCCCTCGACGATGTTCACCCCATTCTCCAGCTTATCGAATTTCCCCGTGGGCTCCGGATCCTTGAAGAATGTGGATATTGACCTGATCATGACGGCCCCTTTCGGTGGGGACAATAATGATCATTTAACCAAAGGGCAAGGTGCATGCACGCGCGGGACCCCTAGCGAGATGATGCAGAGACATTCCAGTCTGCGGCGAGGTAGACCGGTTGAGAACCAACCGTGGAGGTGTGGTAATAGCTGTTTGTGTTTTGATCCAAGATCCCCGACAGACCCGCCGGGCTGAAGGTTATTGCAGACGGAAACGTCGGGTGGGGGTCGCCTTCACTGAATGCGACAGCGTCAATCCAGTTAGTCCCCGTGGAGAGATCGCAGGTGCCGGAACACAATGCGACCCATCCTCCTCGACTGCTGGAGAAGGGGATGTTGGAAACCACATCAATGTCTCCCGCCAGGGCAACTTCAGCGATGTAGACGGATCCGCCCGGTGCGAGAATGTAGCTGGGTAGATCGAATGCGAAGTCACCGGTCGAAGAATCGTTGAAGTACAGCGCCATCGGATTCAGATCGATGCTGCTGCCGGTGGGATTGTAGAGAACGACGTAATCACTGCTGCCGATGTTGAGCTCGTCGATGCGGACGCTGCTGCCGCCCAGGCTGACGTAAATATTGATGACGACGGCTGCTGCGATCGGATTGCCGCATGTGTCTGTGACGCCCGTGCCGACCGTCAGCTCATAGTGATCGCCATCGGCGAGGCCCGACAGGGCAATGTCGTACGTGCTCGCATCCACCGCAGTGATGGCGCCCATGGCGCCGGAACCGGTGACGGCGGCCCACGTAACGCTGGTGGTATCCACGTTGAGCACATCCTCCGAGAAGGTGAGGGTGTAGGCGCCCGTAGTGGTACCCACGGGAAAGATATCATCGGTAGATGTGACGGTCGGATCGCCCACGACGGGATCGACGCAGACTTCGATCGTGATGGTTATGTCCACTGTTGCGGCCAGGGTTTCACCGCAGGTGTCCTCCACGCCGGGGCCGACACTGAGAGTGTACTCGTCACCCTCCGCAGCGCCCGAAAACGCGACCGTGTATTCGGATCCGCTCACCTCGGTGATGGAATCCATCGTTCCCGAGCCGGTAACCACGGTCCACGTGACGTTGGTGGTATCAACGTTGAAGACATCCTCGTTGAAAGTCAGCGTGTAGACATCGTCAGTTGTGTCCCATGCGTACGCCTCGTCGCCGGAGGTGACCGTGGGAGCCCCAGTGACGGGATCGACGCACGGCCCGGTATCGGAGTCGGTGTCGGTATCAGCGTCGGTATCAGTGTCGGAATCCGTATCGGTATCGCTGTCGGAATCGGAATCCGAGTCCGAATCACTGGAGGGGGGAACTACGGTAGTGGATGTGCAGCCGAAAGAGAATGCTCCAGAAGAGAGAACCATGACGCAGAGCAATGCTGTGATTTGTTTCATTGCCTTCCTTTCAATTCAATGCATGAGACAATAATATCATTTTGAGAAAGTATCGAAAATGTTTTTAAAAACTCATATAGTGTTCGCCGGTCGGACAGGAGTTCGGCCAAACTAAAAATGGAGAAGACAATGAATCGCTTTGCAATGGTATTGGCGGCCTCGATGCTCACCCTGGGATTTGTGGGTTGCGGCTCGCAGGACACAGACACGGACGAAACAATTGAGACTTTGAAGGTTGAAGACAAGGAGGCTCCGGGGCTGGCCGAGAATCAGACGGAGAAGGAAAGGGCGGACGTGAAGACCGAAGTTCCCAGGCCGGTCAAACGGTCAAAAGAGAAGCTGTCGGCGTCGCATATCCTGCTCATGCACAAGGAGTCCAAGCGCGTTCCCCCGACGGTGACTCGCACGAAGGACGAGGCCAAGAAGCTGGCCGATGAGATCTACAAGAAGCTCAAGGGAGGCGCCGATTTCGCCGAACTGGCAAAGGAGCACTCGGATTGCCCGTCCGGCGCGCGAAAGGGCGGCAACCTGGGCATTTTCCCGGCAAACCGAATGGCGCCGGCATTCACGGAGGGGGTCAAGGGGATTGCCGTGGGCGAAATCACGGAGCCCATCGAGACCCCGTTCGGCTATCACATCATCAAGCGCCAGGAGGTGGAGGAAGTTCATGCCAGGCACATCCTGCTGATGCACGCGGAGTCCAAGCGAAAACCCTCGTCCGTCACCCGTACAAAGGACGAGGCGAAAAAACTGATCGATGAAATCCAGGAGAAACTCAAGGGAGGCGCCGATTTCGCCGAGCTGGCAAAGGAGTACTCGGATTGTCCGTCCGGCAAGAGCAGGGGCGGCGATCTGGGCACCTTCGGGAAAGCCCGGATGGCTCCTCCCTTCGAAAAGGCCGCGTTCGGCCTCGAGGAAAACGGTGTATCGGATGTTGTCGAGACAGAGTTCGGCTACCACATAATTCAGCGACTTCCGTAATAGCCGCGAGATCCACTATGCGCTGATGAGGACAATCATTACCATCGTCATTGCGACCGCTACAATCTTAGCTATCGGGTGCGGCTCGCTTCGGCCTCTGCCTTACAGCGAACACCCGGTGGACTTTGCATACGAGATCGACGGGCAGGTGCACCATCTGTCACAAGCGCGTGGCCGCCCGGTGGTGCTGGTGCTCGTGCGAATCGCGGAACTCACCAGCGATCTCTTCATGAAACAGGTGGTGGACACATTCAACAGCACGGCGGGCAAGACGCTATTCCTGGTGCTGACCATCGCGCCCAATGAAGCGCCCATGCTCGATCAATACGCGGAGATCAAGGAGCTGCCCTTCTCCATCGGACTTGCGGACTGGTCCGTGGCGCAGGGCGAAACACGGCTGGGGCTCATTCCTGTGGTTCCGTCCACGTACTTGATCGGTCCGGATGGGCGCGTGCGGGACATGGCTCCGGGATTCGTTGCGGCCGACGTTCTGACAAGGGCAATCAAAAAGCAGGGATGGAGATAGCAAGGGGTGTCCACACGAGCTTTCCCTTGTGATATGAAAGCAAAGTCATGAGACCGGACAAACTCAAGGAACTACTGGACGGTGTCCGAAGCGGCAAGATCGATGTCGCGGACGCGATGGAAGAGCTCGCCCGTTTGCCGTTCGCGGATATCGGCGATGCGGTAATAGATCATCACCGGGCGCTGCGCACCGGCTTCCCCGAGGTCGTGCTGGGTGAGCCCAAGACCGAGGACCAGCTGGTCGCCATCGTCGAGGAGTTGGTGAAAGGCGAAGGCAACGTGCTCGTCACGAGGGTGGACGCGGAGAAGGCAGCGGCTGTCTGCGCCCGGGTCTCAGGGATGGTTTATCACGCACAGGCCAGGTGTCTCGTTGTGGAGCAGGCCCCCATCGAGCGCAGGGGCTCCGGCAAGATCCTCGTGGTCACAGCGGGCACGTCCGATCTTCCCGTGGCGCAGGAGGCGCTGCTCGTGGCGCGTCTCGCCGGAAATGAGGTGGCGCTGGTGAATGATGTCGGGGTCGCCGGAGTCCATCGCCTGTTGCATCGCCTCGACGATCTGCGGAGCGCATCGGTGATCGTGGTTGTGGCCGGAATGGAGGGTGCGCTCCCGTCGGTGATCGGAGGGCTCGTCACGTGCCCGGTCATTGCCGTGCCCACCTCCGTCGGGTACGGGGCGAACTTCAAGGGTGTGACCGCCCTACTCGGGATGCTGAACAGCTGCGCCGCAGGCGTCACGGTGGTCAACATTGACAACGGTTTCGGGGCGGGCTACGCGGCTTCGCTCATGAATCGAATCAGAAACTAAAAGGGGGATAAAAAGTGGATATTCTGGAAAGGGGCGCGGGCGTGGGTCGCATTCTGTATCTGGACTGCTTCAGCGGCCTTTCCGGAGATATGATCCTGTCGGCGTTGCTCGATCTGGGTAAAATTCCGCGCCAAGCCCGCTATCGATACACTCTATGTACGCATCGGCGATGGCCTAGCCGCATTGACCGTACTGGTTGGTGTGCAGCTGCTCGCCCTGTCAACTCAGCAGTTCTTTATCTTTAATGTAGCGCTCGTGG
>JAUVAN010000249.1 GCA_030591725.1 Deltaproteobacteria bacterium | reverse complement strand
GGGAAGTCGGCCGGATCGCCGCGTCCGGGATCAGCATCCGGACCTGCATCGACATCCGTGCCGCCGTCAGGGCCGCTGTCTGCGGGACTTGATTTTTTTTTGTCGTCGCAACCAATGAAAACAAGGGACAACAACAAAAACGCCAGGACCGATATTGAAAAAACATTACGTGGGCTCATCTGCATTCTCCAGTTGTATGAGTGTCTGACATTGTTTTGACCATTCCCATCCGAATACTTGCATCGCTATAGATAGACAAGTGTCGTGAAGTCGGATTGAGGCTCAGATTTCTTGCATGTGTGGCTACTTGCCGTCGCGAAGACCACACGCATCGGTGTCACCCTTCTCGCAGGCGGTGTTGAAGTATTTGCGGGCCAACGCGCGATCTTTCGGGATCATTTCACCCGCCAGATAGAGATTGGCCAGGTTCGAGCACCCGGCGCCGCTGCCAAGGTCACACGCTTTCTTGAATAGGGCCGCGGCCACGTTGCCCTTGCCGCTCATCGCCGCGAAGACGCCCATGTTTTTACAGGCTTCCTTGCCCTCGCAATTCGGGACCATGTCGGCCGCGTCGTCCCCGGGCACATCAGTCATCTTTCCCTCTGCTTCGATGGTCGTCTCGCCGCCATCGACATTCTCCACGAGGGTGGGTTCTTCTGAAACAACAGCGGCGCCGCCACAACCTGAAGCGACGAGGGAAAAAGTGAATATTGCTGAGCTGAGCAGTCTCATGGGAATCCTTTCATAACATTGCGAATCTTGCGACAAGTCCTGCATGTCTGTTATATACTTGTCGAATACAGATACAGAAAAGGAGAGGATTAAAATGAAATACGTTAACAAGACATCCATCATGCTCATGGCTCTTTGCCTGATCGCCGGGTTCGCCATCGCGATCTCATGCTCCGATAGCACGGTCGCGCCGGAGTGCGACGGAGACGGCCCCGATAACGGTTGCCCTCCGGGTCAATATTGCGACACACACAACACTTGCCAGTCTGACTGCACCACCGACCAGCAGTGCGAGCAGATGCACGGCGCCTACTGGGAATGCAACGAGTACGGCCAGTGCATCAATGTGGGTCCCTCGGACACTGACGCGGACAGCGACACAGATTCCGACACGGATGCGGACACCGACTCCGACACGGATGCGGACACCGACACAGACACCGACACCGACGCCGACGGCGGCCCCGATGCCGGCGACGCGGGCTAGAAACCGTACGATCCTGTTTCGTCCAGCACCCAACGGCCCGACTGTCGGCCAGGGTCAATGATCAACACACTGCTGTAACCCTCGGTTCAAAGGAGAGCGACATGAAGAACCTGCAAACAGTCGACCCGGAAATTGGAGATCTGGTCAGCCAGGAGATCGAGCGGCAACGCGACAAGATCCGCCTCATCCCGTCGGAGAACTACGTTTCCTCTGCGGTGCTTGAGGTTTCGGGCTCTGTCCTGACCAACAAGTACTCCGAGGGCTACTCGAAAAAGCGCTATTACGAGGGACAGCAAATCATTGATCAGATCGAGCTGAAGGCCATCAGACGCGCCAAGGCGCTGTTCGGGTCCGAGAGTGCGAACGTGCAGCCCTACTCCGGATCGCCGGCCAATCTGGCCGTCTACTACGCCTTCGCCCGCCCCGGCGACCCGATAATGGGACTCGCCCTCGACCACGGCGGCCACCTGACTCACGGATGGGGAGTGAGCATCACCGGTGATTTCTTCACCCCGGTGAGATATGAACTCCACCCGGAGACTCACCTGATCGACTACGACATGGTGCGCGATCTTGCGCTCAAGCATCGGCCAAAGGTGATCATGGCCGGAGCCACGGCTTATCCGCGTATCATCGATTTCGAGATCTTCGCGCAGGTAGCGAAGGAGGTGGATGCCATCTTCTGCGTGTACATGGCCCACATCGCGGGTCTGATTGCCGGCGGCGCACATCCATCCCCTGTTCCCCACGCGGATGTGGTGACAAGCACGACCCACAAGACACTGAGGGGCCCTCGCGGGGGGATGATTCTCATGAAGAAGAAGCACCGCAAGGCCATCAACAAGGCCGTTTTCCCGGGGCTGCAGGGCGGACCACACAATCACACCACCGCCGGTATCGCCGTCGCCCTCAAGGAAGCGTCAACCGATGAGTTCAAGGCCTACGCCCACAAGATAGTTGAGAACGCGAAGCACCTGGCGCAATGCCTCAACGAGAAGGGGTTCGATCTTGTCTCCGGCGGCACGGACAACCACCTCATCCTGGTGGACGTGATCAAGCGCGGGACCACCGGCAAACCATTCGCCAAAGCCCTCGACAAGGCGGGCATCGTCTGCAACTACAACACTGTTCCCTTCGATCCGCGACCCCCCTTTGATCCCAGCGGAATAAGGCTCGGAACCCCGGCCCTGACATCACGAGGCATGGGCAAACCCGAGATGGAGAAGCTGGCCGACTGGATGGCGATTGTCTCGGATAACCTCGAAAACGAGGACGCCCTCGCCGGCATCGCAGGCGAAGTCAAAGAACTCTGCAACGGCTTCCCCGCCCCGGGGATTCCGAGCTAGCGCCCTTCTCCGCCCTTAACACCCACGACTGGATTTTACCGAGATCATCACTACTTTTCAGGTTTGAATCCGATCTTGCGTCGCGGTTTTTTGGGCGGGGTCATCAGCTCGCGGATGGCGTCGAACACGACGCGGAACTGTGCATCATACTTGCTCTCCAAAGCGGCCAGCTTCTTCGCCAGATCTACGTTCGCCTGTAGCATCTGCCGCAGCTGCACGAAAGCACGCATGATTTCGATATTCACCTGAATCGCGCGGGGGCTGCGAAGCACGCTCGATAGCATTGCCACGCCCTGCTCTGTAAAGGCGTGCGGCAGGTATTTACGGTGCTGCCCGCGTCCGGTCTTTAAGGTCACAATTTGTGACCTTATAAAAGAAGCCTCCTCGGGGGTGAGCTGAAACATGAAGTCCTGGGGGAAACGATCAATATTGCGCTTCACCGCCTGGTTCAGTACCTTTGCTTCGACCTCATATAGAGCAGCCAAATCCACATCGAGCATGACCTTTTGCCCGCGAAAGACGTGGATTGTGCGCTCGATACGCTCCATCGGAACGAGACTTTTCTCTGCCATGAGCACCTCCATAAGGCACGTGAGATGGCCGGGGAGTTCTTCATCTTGCAGGAGAAAGCTCAAAATAGGAAGATGGAGAAGTGAAACATATCTCAATTGTTTTCTGTTTCCTCTTCCTCTCTGGTGGTTGCGGTGCGACCACGGGAAACGAAGGTGTAAAAAAAACACCAACGCTTGAAGCTCACTCCAAGGCAGCGCTGCCGGTTGAGAAGAAGTCCGACGAGGTCACTCTTTTCCCTAAACCACCAGGTCAATACCTCCGTTGGGGGCTCTCGAATGAAAATCGTGACGTCATCTTGGTAAGCAGCCCTTTGGCCATATCAGCCTGTGGAGGTCATTTTGAGCATCGCTCCTACCGTGATCGATGGGTATGGATGCCTACTAGAAGTTGTAGTGTGTGTTCCGGCTATGACGTGCCTCCCCTGAAAACCGTCAGGTTGGGGGCTTCAGACGACGTTGTCCTTCCTGCGGGTTTCTACCGCTACGTCACTTCTTTTGAGCCAATACCAGATGAATCCCGCGAAAGACAAACAGAGCCAAAGAAGATCATTTCTGTTGAATTCACCATCCCGGGATACCGCGAGAAAGAGGTCGCCAAAATCAATGAGTTATTAGGCGATGTAGAGAAGCAGAACTGTCCCGATGTTCTCAACTGGGTTATCGGTGGAGCAGGTCACTTCACAGACCCTGCGGCTTTGCCGCAACTCCTCCATGCGCATGTTGATCAACTATCGACACACAAGAAACTGGTCGAAACGGTGTTCCGTGTTGCCGACTACCAAGAGATCGCTGTTAAGTTGCTGGATGGCCAATACGGCACTACGTTCTCTCTGGCGGCTGCCTTGGTCTTCGCTGAGAGTAGGTGTTCTGAATATGCATGTGGTTGGGAAGCGACGGATTGCTCCGCAGCGTTATGCCAAAGGGCTGTCAACAACCTTGCCGGTCTCTTTGTCCCTGAAGGAGAGCACCTTCCAGACATCGCCGTAGCTCTATCCGAATACTCCGATAGCTGGCCCGACGGACTGATCGACCGCTTCATAGAATTTCTAGCAAGCACATCCTCTCCAGAGCTTCGAGAAGCGCTGTTTTTCGATGTCCTCGTCGAAAATGCTCTCCTCGATGCGGTAGAAGACAAGATCGGAAAAAGGAAAAAGAACATCATCAGAGCACTCAAGCGTGCGCTACGGAACGAGACTCGGCCAGAAACGAAAAAAGAGATGCGTCGAACGATACGGAAATTTGAGAGGGAAGGTGTTATCGGCTATCTGGCTGCGGCCCGCGCGCCTGTGCAGTGGCCTGATTGGTTTGATGAAACAGAACAGAGTGATCATTGCCGATCTGTGTTCAAGGACGTAGAAACCCAACTCTTATTTCCAAGTCCAAATATTCCTCCGGTGGACATTATGCCGAGCATCATCGAGCCCTATGACAACGTTGGGGTGCCTTTTCGCAACATGCAAGATTTGACCCCAGCCGTGGATCAACCCACTAATTGAACGCAGGTTCTATAGGGTCAGTCCCTACTTCTCACCATCCTTTGTCCACTGGCCAAATCGCTGCTTGTACGTCTTGCGCGCAACCAGGAAGCCGATGAAACCACCGCCCGCCACTCCGCCGCCGATGGTCTCCGCCCAGAAGGCCTCGATGACTCCGTTGACGTAGATTTTGAAAAGAAAGTACCCGGCCGTGGCGAGGACCAGGCCGAGGCCGCCGAGGCCGATCATCCAGCGCGTGTAGGTCCTTGACCTGGCCCTGTCGTCCAGGCTCATCAACTCGAACCGGACATCGTCGTCATCCGGGTCCAGCAGAGGCTCGTCGGGATGGACCGGGCACATCTTCGCCGGATAGTGGAGCTTCGCGCACTCGACACAAAGGAGCTGCTTTTGATCGTTCATGCGGCAAATATCCCCATTACTCGCGCCCGAGTAAAGCATCATCGTATTGTCTCGCGCCTCCACAGGCGTTATCTTCGGCCATCGGACAATCCAAGGAGGAGCCCAATGATCCTTTCACCCAGAACAATCGTAGCTTTCCTCGCAACCGCATCTCTCCTGACAGGCTGCACTCCGCAAGAACCGGCCACCTGCGCAGAGCCGGTTACCGACGCGGGAGCACCGGAAGAAAAGGCGCGGAAGGTGGTCATCGAGGCGCCTGCCATATCGGACGTCGAGATGGACAGGGGCGTCGAGACCCGTTACGAGCCAAGGTACAGGGATCCACTGCTGGAGCAAATCCGCGAGCGTGAGGACGACAGGAAGGCAGCCCTGGCAAAGGAAACCTCCGCCAACAAGGAACGCCAGGAGAAAGAGAAGGAGGCGAAAAAGAAGAAGGCCGTCTCCCTGGTCAGTTCCCTCCCGGACGATCAGCGCCCCACCACCCTCGAACAGTTCAAGATACTGCCCCACCTGCCGCCGGTGCCCCAGCACTACACGGGAACCTGCTGGTCCTTCGCCGGAACTTCTCTGCTGGAGTCGGAGGTCATCAGGATAACCGGCAAGGAGATCAAGCTGTCGGAGATCCACACCGTTTACCATGAGTACCTGGCCAAGGCCGCCCGTTACCTGGCCGAGCGCGGGGAGTCGGCCTTCGGGGAGGGCTCCCAGACCAACGCCGTGACCCGAATGTGGAAGGAGCACGGCGTCGTACCGGCAACAGTCTACGACGGGGTCGCCAACGAGGACGGTCTCCACGACCACATCAGGATGTTCAGGGAGATGGATGACATCCTCCACCACGCTCGCGACAAGGCGATATGGGACGACGACACCGTACTGGGCATGCTCAGGGTGATGCTGGACAGGAACCTGGGCGCGCCGACGACCGAGTTCGAATACGACGGCGCAAAGTACACACCCACAAGCTTCCTGGAGAACGTTCTCAAGGTGAACCCTGATGATTACGTGTCCATCATGTCCACCATACGCGAGCCGTTCTGGAAGCAGGGAGAGTACGAGGTCCAGGACAACTGGTGGCATTCGAAGGAGTACTACAACGTGCCCCTCGATGACTTCTACAACGTCATCAAGACGGCCCTTAACAAGGGCTACACGCTGACCATCGGGGGTGACGTCTCCGAGCCGGGCAAGGACGGGGTCAACGACGTGTTGTTTGTGCCGCCGTACGATATCCCGTCAAAATTCATTGACCAGCTGGCCCGCGAATACAGGATAGTCAACAAGTCCACCGGCGACGACCACGGCATCCACCTGGTGGGCCATGCCGAACTGGGCGGCCACGACTGGTTTCTCAT
>JAUVAN010000409.1 GCA_030591725.1 Deltaproteobacteria bacterium | reverse complement strand
CGGCTCGACCCCGTAGACACCCCGGTGAGTGTCAATGAACCACACCATCACTTCGGTCGGCGGTCGAGCTCCGCCTGTGCGAAATATGCCGACGCCTTCCTAAGGATCTCGTTAGCCCGCCTCAGTTCACGGATCTCGCGCTCCTGCTCCTTCAGGCGCTGCCGTTCCTCGGTCGTAAGACCGGGACGAGTCCCCTGGTCCCGCTCGACCTGACGCACCCAGCTCCGAAGAGTCTCCGGTGCGCAGCCGATCTTCTCCGCGATCGAGCGGATCGTGGCCCACTGAGAGCCGTACTCCCTCTCGTGGTCCAGCACCATCCGCACCGCACGCTCACGCACTTCCGGCGAATACCTGTTTGCCTTTCCCATGACTCCATCCTCTCACGAAATGGAGTCTCCGGCAAACCCGGTACGGTTCAGCTTGTAAACGACATACTATTCACCAGCGAGAAGCTTTGCAGCGAATCTCATATAGGCAGGGGCCATGTTCTCACCAGCGGCGCCTCATTCCCCAGTGCTGAGCGTCTGCTTTCCTCATTGCAGTAGTCGATCCGTTCCACACCGACGGTCCTGAGTTCACAGAGGTCCTCCACCTCCAGAAAGAGCGAGCGGTTCTCGTTCGTGAGACGCGAGTTTCACCTGTGCGCGTTCCCTCGTGGTCTCCGCGCCATGCATTGAGTAAATGAGCGACGTATTATCCAGCAAACGGAGTGTGATGTCAAACGCGGAATGTCATCTGTCCCCATGATGATCATGATCGTGTCCATATGTTGACCGGAGCACCACATCTACTGCCTCAAGTGTTCCCAACGCTACTGGCAACCCCTCGGAGAACCGTCCCGACCAACCGGTGAATGGGGACGCTCTCCTTCCGAATTCGGATACTACCCATTGGGAGGTGGCCTTGCGAAGGCAGCCCCGGGCGCGCAGAATACGTTGCTTTGTGGTTCTTTCGTTCCTTGAAGGGGTGCTTGGTCCCGCGAGTTCCCGCGCGTGCAGGCGGCTGCTCGCGAGAGGTACGTGCCCTGGTGGCTGGATGGGCAGGCGGCTGGTCGTCAGAGGAGTTGTGCAGGGCGTCGGTTTCAGGCCGTTCGTGTATCGGCTTGCGCACCGGCACGGACTGTCCGGCTGGGTCGTGAACTCGAGCAGCGGCGCCGGTGCTCGACCTTGAAGACCAAGCCACCGGTATCCTCGGTCCCACGACCAAGGAAAGTCCACTGGCCGTAGAGTCGCGCGACACCACCGGCAGCCGAGCGGGACCCGAGGGAGGCTGTTGATCCGAAAACAAGGGAGTTGTAATCACCGGCCAGGCTGAGGCCGACCGAGTCTTCCAAGCCACCCTTGAACTGCTTCCACTTCTCAAGCCAATCCTTTTCAGAGAAACAGCCTGTTGCTTCACTCTGTTCGTCCAGGAGGCTTTCAACGGCGTCAGGCCCTCGAACCAAGCCGTTATCGGCAGGCTCGTCAGCGAACGCCAAATTCGCACACAGAACCAGGAGCAGGATGAGCGAACACTTACTGAAACTCATCCTGCTCCGCGGGAGATTTGATCGAGAGATCAGAATTTACCTCCGGCAGCATGATGCTCGGCCAGTTTCACGATATTCTGGATCTGCACGGCGACTCCGACAACCAGCGCCCGCTCATCGATGTCGAAAGCCGGATGATGCAGCGTGTGGTTGATTCCCTTCTCCTCGTTTGCAATGCCGAGCCAGAAAAAGAAGCTCGGACGCTTTAGGCTATACTCCGCGAAGTCCTCTCCCGCCATGTTGGCTTCACTGTAAACATCTACGTTGTCAGAACCTAGCACCGCCTGCAGGCTGGGCAAAATGACCTTGAACATTTCGGGATTGTTGACCACGCCGGGCATTTCGATCAGAAGCTCAATCTTCATCGGCATGTCCATGCTCTTAGAGGTGCCTTCGACCACCTCCGTCATCCGTTCTTTGACGGTCTCGTAGATTTCCGCGTCCTGAGCGCGCATGGTTCCCATCAGCACGGCCTTGTCGGCGATCTGATTGAGTACGGTACCCGCGTTCAGCATGCCCACGCTGATCGTTGCGGCATCAGGAGGTGCCACGTTCCGGGCCACGACGGTCTGGAGCTGAGTGATCAGGTAAGCAGCTCCCACGATAGCGTCCCGACCCAGCTCAGGCGACATTCCGCCGTGGGACGCGAGCCCCGTGACCTCAACCGAGAACGCGTTTGCAAAAGCGCTGAAAGTGCCATCGATCAGGCCGGCGCGACCCCACTCGCGGGTGGGATCCACGTGAAGGCCAATGACAATATCCACGCCGTCCAGAACCCCGGCGTCGATCATCTCTTGTGCACCCGTCCCGAGTTCCTCGGCCGGTTGAAAGAAGAACCGAAGATTCACAGGAGCTTCGAAGGTGCCATCCGCCAAAGCCTTGGCGAGTCCCAGGGCGATGGCCATGTGGGCGTCGTGGCCACATCCATGGAAATATCCTTCAATCTCGGACCGGTATTCGCGACCATCGTCGATCTCCGTGATTGGCAGACCATCGATGTCGGCCCGGATCCCAATGGTCAGGCTCTTGTCCCTTCCAGGGACATCCAGGACGATTCCGGTGGTTGGACCGAAGGACTTGGGCTCGAATTTCATCTCGGAAAGTACCTTCATGATGTAGGCGTGGGTTTTCACTTCCTTGTACCCGACTTCTGGATGACGGTGAAAATCCCTTCGCCATTTGGTAAGCTCTTCCTGCATGTCCCAGAGCGCCTGGACGACACCCTCAGGCACACCGGCCTGCTCGCGCACCTTGCCATCGAAAAGGATGCCATGCCCAGTCCCTGGAACCAACTCCCCGGCGGAGGTCGGTGTGGACACCGCAACTATGATCAGGGCTGCGACCAGGGAAGTGATTAATTGTGTTCTATTCATGTTCCTTCTCCTGGGTGTGTGCTTCTTGCGCTAACATCCTGCGAAGTTCTTAGCCGAACAAGTTATTAGTCGGTTTCTCTATATCTGCTGGAAACTTAGGTTAGCCACATTGCGTATGCCCCATAGCAGAATACAAACCCTCTATTTCCCTAGAGTAATCTCCCTAACATCCTGTTCCTTCTTCTCATCAAGGGGGATATAGATGATAGAGTTTCCTATCTTAGAGAAGCTAATTCTCGCCAAGTCAATCTTCCGGACCCGGCGGTTATGCTGAGTGTGGTAGTAAAGAGTCTTGTTCTCTATATCCCATGCCGTTGTCCACAGCGTAGCACTTCGCAACTTGTTGATATCGCCCTGAGATGCATCTGACCCTTCCGCAGAACCGACACCGACATTAAAATTATCCAGAAGTCGGAATAATTCATAAACCGTTTCGCCTGATGTTTGAGTGTGACGCGCAGTTTGCGAAAATGCTGTGGCACGGACAAAGCGAGATGGAGGAGTAAAATCACCCGG